>JANNTO010000205.1:0-2499 GCA_031403675.1 Gammaproteobacteria bacterium
GAGAGGTCGGAGAAGTCCACCGGAGCCGGCACCCAGGTCGTCGTGCCGAAACGCCGGCTACTGCCGATCGCGCCGCGCGAAGGCATTGTCATCAACCTGCCGGAGCACCGGCTCTACTGGTTTCCGCCCACCGCCCCGCGCGCGTCGCCGGTCGTCTGGAGCTTTCCGGTCAGCATTGGAAAGATGGACTGGAACACACCGCTCGGCACGACGCGCATCGTCGCCAAGATCAAGAATCCGACCTGGACACCGCCGCAATCGGTGCGGGATGAACACGCGCGTCGCGGCGACCTCTTGCCCGCGGTCGTGCCGGCGGGACCCGACAATCCGCTCGGCCTGTTTGCGATGCGGCTCGGGATTCCGGGTGGGGCGTACCTGATCCACGGCACGAATCGTCCGGCGGGTGTCGGCATGCAGGTTACGCATGGCTGCATGCGCCTCTATCCGGAGGACATCGAAGCGTTGTTCGGAATGGTCGCGGTGAATACGCCGGTCACGATCGTGAATCAGCCGTACAAGTGGGGCTGGCATGAAGGACAGTTGCTGATCGAGGTACACCCGCCATTGCAGGAAGATGCGGTCGAGCCGCCCACGCTCACGGATCTCACGCGCCTGATCGTCGAGGCGACTCGTTTGCAATTACAGCCGATCGACTGGGTCGGCGCCGAGCGCACGTGGCGGGAAGCCCGCGGAATTCCGACCGCGGTTTCGGCCGCAGGTCGCAAGATCGCCAGCCAGACAGACGCACCCGCCGCACCATGAAAAAACCCCGCGGTGTCGCCACCGCAGGGCTTTTCTGTCTTCGTCAGATGTCGATTACTTCGACATCGACTTTTCGAACATGCGAGTGAGCTTCTCGCTGTTCGCGTCGCAGCACTGCTGTGCAGCCTGCGCCGCAGACAGGGCCTGATTGGCCGTGTTCTGCGCCGAGGTGGCAGTCTGTTGTGCGGCGGCCGCGGCACGGCTCGCGCCGTCTGCTGCGGACTTCACGCCGTCGAGGTCACCGGACAGCCGTGAAACCTGCGACTTGAGCGAGTCGACTTCCGCCTGCAAGGGCTTGAGATCGGTGCAGCCGGCGCCGAGCGCGATGACGGCGGCAGCGATGCCCACCTTCAGGATATTGGTCATGAGATTGTTCTCCAAAGATGTTGCATGGAACGTTACAACCCGCTGATGCGGTTGCACGGTGCCCGGCGTTCCTTCCCGAACGTGCGGTTTACGGTGCGGATCGTAACTTATCAGCCGATTCCGTTAAAGCACTGATGTCGTGTCGCCGTCAGGCGACAGGCAAATTCCGCAAGCTACGAAGCTCGCACGTCGCGTAATCTTTTGCATAGGCATGCGCGCTGACGCCATGCGTCGATCGTTCATGTGCATGCGGATATCACGCGACGGCTCATCGTTGAACCGCTGACCTGTTGCGTGGGCGCTGTGCTGCGGTCGGTTCGATACCGCCCGCGGCGGGTCGGGCCGGTGCGGGCGCTGACCGGGCGAGGACGCTTGCCAACGGCCCATACCTGTATATAATCACAGTCACTGGTCATTCATACAGGCTCGCCATGTCAGATCTCACCCCGCGCCAACGTCAGATTCTCGAGTTCATCCAGGACGCCATCGCTGCCAACGGCATGCCACCAACCCGTGCCGAGATCGCCCAGGCACTGGGTTTTCGTTCCGCCAATGCCGCCGAAGAGCACCTGCGTGCGCTGCAGCGCAAGGGTGTCATCGAGCTGATGGCAGGCAGCGCACGCGGCATCGTGCTGAAGGACGCCCTGCGCGAACAGTTTGGCCTGCCGTTGATCGGCCGGGTGGCGGCCGGCCGCCCGATCCTGGCCGAGGAGCACATCGAAGGCCGCTTCCAGATCGATCCGCAGTTGTTCAGTCCGCGCCCGCATTACCTGCTGCGGGTCAGCGGCATGAGCATGCGTGATGTCGGCATCCTCGACGGCGACCTGGTCGCAGTGCACCGGTCACCCGATGTGCGCAACCGGCAGATCATCGTGGCGCGACTTGAAAACGAAGTGACGGTCAAGCGCTACCGCCAGGAGGGCACGGTGGTCTGGCTGATGCCGGAGAACCCGGAGTTCGAACCGATCCGTGTCGATCTGCGCAAGCAGTCGCTGACCATCGAGGGCGTGGTGGTCGGCGTTCTGCGGCGCAGCCGCTCGGATGTCATGCAGTGAGCGACCCGCTCGCGGAATTGCTGCGCCACCCGGCGCTGTGGCGTGGCGACGGCGCCTTCCATGCACAGGCCACCGTCCCGAGCGGTTTCCGCCGTCTCGATGCGCATCTGCCGGGCGGCGGTTGGCCGCTCGCCACATTGACGGAACTGCTGGTCGCCACCGCAGGCATCGGCGAAATCCGGTTGTTGCTGCCGGCGCTTCGCACGCTGTCCGCCGCGACGCCCGATGAACCGCGCTGGATTGCCTGGCTTGCTCCGCCGCACCTGCCCTATGCGCCGGCGCTTGCCGACGCCGGTCTCGATCCCGCGCGCATGCT
>JANNTO010000206.1:0-2729 GCA_031403675.1 Gammaproteobacteria bacterium
GTACCAGGTATTCGCCACGCAACATCCCGCGCCGCGCCAGGTAGTCGCGTGAATACAGCAGCGTGACGGCAGCGGCACCATAGGCGAAGAGCTTCAGCACCGTTCCCATCTGATCCGCGACGTAATGTCCGTACAGGATGACGGTCGGCTCGGCCGCGGCGACCGTCGATGTGACCCAGGCTGCACCTGCGAGTATCGCAATCGCGAGCAGGAAGCAGGTACTGCGACCGCGCTCACCCAGCAACGCGTCGAACAGCAGCAACAGGCACGCGGCACCGGCGATAAAGATTTCCGCGGCGGCGGGCATCAGGTCCGCGATTGTCAGCACGGTCGGCATATCTTCCATCGTGCTCGCCTCAGACCTTGCTGACCATCATCTGCTCGACCAGGAACTCGATTGAAGGGCGCATGACATCGAGCAACGGCGCCGGCCACACGCCGAGCAGCAGAACCGCAACCGCCAGGGTTGCCAGCACAATGAACTCCCGCGCATTGAGATCCTTGAGCGACGCCACGCCGTCATTACCGACATCGCCCCAGATTACGCGCTTGACCAGCCAAAGCGTGTAGGCAGCACCCAGGATCAGGGTCAGCGCGGCCACAAAGGCGAACCAGAAATTCGCCTTGAAGCTCGCGACGATCACCAGGAACTCGCCGACAAAACCCGAAGTGCCAGGCAGTCCGACATTGGCCATCGCGAACAACACCGCGAAAAACGCGAACATTGGCATGGTGTTGACCACGCCCCCGTAGGCCGAGATGTCGCGTGTGTGCAGGCGGTCGTAGAGCACGCCGACGCAGAGGAACAGCGCGCCGGAAACGAGTCCATGCGAGACCATCTGCACCATCGCGCCGTCGAGCCCCATGCCGGCACCTGAAGTCGAGCCGGTCGCTTGCCAGATGTCGAAGGCGATGAAAGCGCCAAGCGTGACAAAGCCCATGTGCGCGATTGATGAATAGGCGATCAGCTTCTTCATGTCGCGCTGCACCAGCGCAACGAAGCCGATGTATGCGATGGCGACCAGCGACAAAGTGATGATCAGCCAGTCGAGTTCCCGGCTCGCATCCGGCGTGATTGGCAGGCTGAAGCGCAGGAAGCCGTACCCACCCATCTTCAGCATGATCGCGGCCAGGATCACGGAACCGCCGGTCGGCGCCTCGACATGCGCGTCCGGCAACCAGGTATGTACCGGCCACATCGGCACTTTCACCGCGAATGCGGCAAGGAATGCCAGGAATATCAGGATTTGCTCGGTCATCCCGAGTGGCAGCCGGTGCATCGCAGCGATCTCGTAGCTACCCCCCTGGAGGTAGAGCCAGATCAGCGCGACCAGCATCAGCACCGAGCCGAGGAACGTGTACAAGAAGAACTTGATGGTGGCGTAGACGCGGCGCGCGCCGCCCCAGATGCCGATGATCAGGAACATCGGAATCAGCATCGCTTCCCAGAACACATAGAACAGCAGCGCATCGCCGGCGGAGAACACGCCGATCATCAGCCCTTCCATCACGAGGAAGGCAGTGAAGTACTGGGCCGGCCGCTTTTCGATGGTGTTCCACGCTGCGATCACGACCAATGGCGTCATGAAGGCTGTCAGCACGATCAGCGGCAGCGCAATGCCGTCGATCCCCAGGTGATACCAGGCATTCAGCGCACCGATCCACGGCACGTCCTCGACGAACTGCAGCGCGGAAGTCGTCTGGTCGAAATCGCGCCACAGCGGCACGCACAGCGCCAGGGTCGCGAGCGATGCAAGGAGCGCAACCCAGCGGCCGGCCGCAATGCGGCGGTCGCCGAGCAGCAAGAGCACGACTCCGGTCGCGATCGGCAGCCAGATCAGCCAGCTCAACAGGTTGTCAGGTGCCGGCATCGTCATGACCTCAGCAACAGCCAGCCGAGCAGCAGCGACAACCCGATGATCATCGCGAAGGCGTAGTGATACAGATATCCCGACTGCAGATGCCGCACGAGCGCAGCCAGCGCACCGACCGCGCGCGCCGTGCCATTGACCAGGAAGCCGTCGATTACCGTCTCGTCACCGCGCTTCCACAACCCGGTGCCGAACCCACGCACGCCGGCCGCGACGACGTTTTCGTTGAACCAGTCAAAGTAGTACTTGTTGACCAGCAGCCGGTGGAGCCGCGCAAAGCGCGTCGCGAGCCGATCCGGCAGATCCGGACGCTTGAGGTACAGGTACCAGGCCGCGACGATGCCGCCGAGCGCCAGGTACAGCGCCGGCGATGACACCGCATGCATCACGAATGCGGCTGGTCCGTGGAATTCTTCACCGAGAATTGCGAGCGGACCATCCGGTCGGTGCGCGAGACTGCCCGCAAAGAAGTCGCCGAATACCACCGGACCGACCGTCAGCCAGCCGATCACGATCGACGGGATCGCGAGCGCAATCAATGGCAGTGTCACCACCCACGGGCTCTCGTGCAGGTGCTCACGCGTGTGCTCGTCCATGCGCTCGCGGCCGTGGAACGTCATGAACACCAGGCGGAAGCTGTAGAGCGCGGTCACGAATACCCCGATCAGCACGCACCAGTAGGCATAGCCGGCGCCCTCGGTACTGCTCTCCCTGATCGCCTCAATAATGATGTCTTTCGAGAAGAAACCTGACAGCCCGGGGAAACCGATCAGCGCCAACGAACCGACCAGGCAGGTCCAGTAGGTGATCGGCATGTAGCGGCGCAGTCCGCCCATCCGGCGCATGTCCTGCTCGTGG
>JANNTO010000207.1:0-3182 GCA_031403675.1 Gammaproteobacteria bacterium
TGTAGCGGTAGATGTTGTCGATGAAGAGCAGCACGTCGCGGCCCTTGCCGCCCGCCTGCTTCTCGTCGCGGAAATACTCGGCCATCGTCAGGCCGGTCAAGCCGACCCGCAGACGACAGCCCGGCGGCTCGTTCATCTGGCCGTACACCATCGCCACCTTCGAGTTCGGCAGGTCCTTCTTGTCGATGACGCCCGATTCCATCATCTCGTGATAGAAGTCGTTGCCCTCGCGGGTGCGCTCGCCCACGCCGGCGAACACGGAGAGGCCCGAGTGCGCCTTCGCGATGTTGTTGATGAGTTCCAGCATGTTGACGGTCTTGCCGACGCCGGCGCCACCAAACAGGCCGATCTTGCCGCCCTTCGCGAACGGCACCAGCAGATCGACGACCTTGATGCCGGTTTCCAGCAGGTCCTGGCCGCCGGTCTGCTCGTCATACGCCGGCGCCGGGCGATGGATCGGCAGAAACTGGTCGGACTTGATCGCACCGCCTTCGTCCTGCGGCCGGCCGAGCACGTCCATGATGCGCCCCAGCGTGCCGTGGCCGACGGGCACCGTGATCGGCGCGCCAGTGCCTTTTACACTCAATCCGCGCTTCAGGCCCTCGCTGCTGCCCATCGCAATCGTGCGCACGATGCCGTCGCCCAGTTGCTGCTGCACCTCGAGCGTGAGGTCCTGGTCCACGAGCTTCAGTGCCTCATATACCGCCGGGATGCCCTCGCGAGGAAATTCCACGTCGATCACCGAACCGATGATCTGTACGATCTTGCCATTCGTCATCATGCGTCTCCGTCCTAAACCGCCGCCGCGCCGCCGACGATTTCCGAAATCTCTTTCGTGATCGAGGCCTGGCGGGCCTTGTTATAAATAAGCTGCAGCTCTTCGATGATCTTGCCGGCGTTGTCGGTCGCGCTCTTCATGGCCACCATGCGCGCCGCCATCTCGCAGGCCAGGTTCTCGACCGCCGCGCGGTAAACCTGCGACTCGATGTAGCGCATCATGTAGCTGGAAATGAGCGCATTCGGCTCCGGCTCGTAGATGTAGTCCCAGCGCGCCTGCAAATCCGTGGCGTCCACGGTCTCCGCCGGCAGCATCTGCCGCAATTCTGGCTTCTGCGTCATCGTATTAATGAAGCGACTGCTCGCGACATAGAGCCGGTCGATCCTGGCTTCCTCGTACATATCGAGCATCGCTTTCACGGTGCCGATCAAGTCCGAGAGGCGCGGCTTGTCGCCCAGATGCGTGATCGAAGCGGTGATCGGCAGCTTCAGCCGCCGGAAGAACTGCATCGCCTTGCTGCCGATCAGGCACAGGTGCAGGTTCACACCCTGAGTCTGGTACTCGCGCGCGGCGATGAGCACCTGCTTGAACACGTTGACGTTGAGTGAGCCGCACAGGCCGCGATCCGAGCTGACAATGATCATGCCGACCGACTTCACCTCGCGCTCGACCAGGTAGGGGTGGTGGTGGTTCGGGTTCGCGACGCGCAGGTGACCGATCACGCTTCGGATCTTGTCCGCGTAGGGGCGTGCCGCCTTCATGCCCTCCTGCGCACGGCGCATCTTGCTCGCAGCGACCATTTCCATGGCCTTGGTGATCTTCTGCGTGCTCTTGATGCTCGCAATCTTGACCCGGATTTCCTTCGTGCCGGCCATGGAATCAATAGGCTCCGGTCGATGCGAAGTCTTCGCAGATCTTCTGGTAGCCGGCCTCGACTTCCTTGCTGAGGTCGGGCTTGTCGTTGACCTGCTTCAGGAAGGCCGCATGCTGCGTCTTCGCATACGCCTGCAGGGCCTCTTCGAACGCGACAATCTTCTTCTTATCGACCTTGTCCATGTAGCCGTTGTTGACGGCATAGATGGAAAGCGCCATCTCGGCGACCGACATGGGCGCGTACTGCTTCTGCTTCATGAGCTCGGTCACGCGCTGGCCGCGTTCGAGTTGCCGGCGAGTGGCCTCGTCGAGATCCGATGCGAACTGCGAGAAGGCCGCGAGTTCGCGGTACTGCGCGAGCGAGAGGCGGATGCCGCCGCCGAGCTTCTTGATGACGCCGGTCTGGGCAGCGCCGCCGACGCGCGACACCGAAATGCCCGCGTTCATCGCGGGCCGGATGCCGGCGTTGAACAGATCGGTCTCAAGGAAGATCTGGCCGTCGGTGATCGAGATCACGTTGGTCGGCACGAAGGCGGTCACGTCGCCGGCCTGGGTCTCGATGATCGGCAGGCCCGTCAGCGAGCCGGTCTTGCCCTTGATCTTGCCGCCACTGATTTTCTCGACGTATTCCGCGGAGACGCGCGCCGAGCGTTCGAGCAGGCGCGAATGCAGGTAGAACACGTCGCCCGGGTAAGCCTCGCGGCCCGGCGGCCGGCGCAGCAGCAAGGAAATCTGGCGATACGCCCAGGCCTGCTTGGTCAAGTCGTCATAGACGATCAGCGCGTCTTCGCCCTGGTCCATGAAGTACTCGCCCATGGCGCAACCGGAATACGGCGCGATGAACTGCATGGATGCCGGCGTCGAGGCGGAGGCCGACACGATAATCGTGTGCGCCATCGCACCGTGTTCTTCGAGCTTGCGTACCACGTTCGCGATCGAGCTCTGCTTCTGGCCGATCGCAACATAGATGCACTTAACGCCCGTGCCTTTCTGGTTGATGATCGTGTCGATCGCAACCGCGGTCTTGCCGGTCTGGCGGTCACCGATGATCAGCTCGCGCTGGCCGCGGCCGATCGGCACCATCGCGTCGATCGCCTTCAGGCCGGTCTGCACCGGCTGGCTGACGCTCTTGCGCCAGATCACGCCCGGCGCCACGCGCTCGATCGGGGAAGTCTTGCCGGCCTTGAGCGGGCCCTTGCCGTCGAGCGGGTTGCCGAGCGCGTCCACCACGCGGCCGAGCAGCTCGGGGCCGACCGGCACTTCGAGGATGCGGCCGGTGGTCTTCACCGTCGCGCCTTCGGAGATGTGCACGTAGTCGCCGAGCAGCACAACGAAGTTCAAACCGAGCGCGTCTAAGTGCGGGATTTGCGTTAGAAAAGTCGCGGCAGGAAAAGGCGTTAGCCCGCACGCTGAACGCGGAAGGTGTGCCTTACTTCGCGCCAGTCACACCGCGGCGGAACCTGGTTCGGGGCCGCATAGTCGTCGCGCGCATTCCGCTCTTTGCGAACTACGTTTTCGTTCGTGGCGTGGT
>JANNTO010000208.1:0-3513 GCA_031403675.1 Gammaproteobacteria bacterium
GCAGGCGATCCAGACAAGGAATGGCAGCGGCAGGAAAGTGAGCGGATACGCCTCGCCGCCATGTGGAGTCTGCGGGTAGAAAGCAATTGCCGTAACTGCCGCGAGCAGCACGAGCGAGCCGATGGACTCGATCAGGCGCCAAAGCTTGCCGTTGTACGGCAGCAGGTGCTGCCAGTTGAGCAGCGCCGGGGTCAGCACCAGCACGCCGATCACGTCGCCGAGCCACCAGGTGAGCCAGGACTCGAACCAGGAAGCGAAGCCCACGACGCCGCCGAGATGCAATGTCGTCACGCCCCAGGTGGCGGCGACGGTGCAGCACACGGCGACGAGCGCCGCGAAACCGAGCGTCGTCGGACCGGACGTGAACAGCCTGCCGGCGCCGATCCAGCGCTGCAGCAGGTGGGCCGTCAACAGCGCCTGCAGCGTGGAGCCGAGGGCGATGCTGGCCGCAACCGCGAATCCGGTGAAGTCGGGCAGCGCCTGTGTCGCGGTATAGGCAGCCCAGACGTTGACGAAGAACGAGCCGATCCAGATGCCGGGCCACACGCGCGAGTCCCACAGCAGCAACCCTGCGAGCGCGATGCCGGAGGCGGGCCAGACGGGCGACGCATAACCGGGCGGCACGGCGAGCAGCAATCCGAGGATGCCGGTGCCGAAATAACCGATGGCGAGCGCGCCGATCCGGCGCACATGACGCAGCGACCAGCGTTTCTTGTACGTTTCGAGCCGCTGGGTGTCCCCGGCCAGCGGTTCGAAATCCAGGCGGTCGTCAGGCATAGGCCATCACGCATTCGGGTCTGGCGCCGGACAGGCTCAGGCAAAAAACAGCCTGCCACAGGGGGTCCAAAACACCAGTGATCGCTTGCAGGAAAGGTTAAATCGACCCGAACGCTATGGGCGTCGTGTGAACTCCATCACCCAATTGGTCTCCCAGGAGGCGCCCGCGTCGGCGGAAAAGGCCTGTTCCCAGCGCGGCATGTCGGGTTGCGGGAGGGTCCAGAGGAAGCGCACTCGTATCGGCCGCCCGCCCAGCGTGTCGTTGCCGTAGAAAGTCCCGACGCCGTTCTCGAAGCCACCGACCATCGGCGTGTCGAGCGTGCCCGGATAGCGGCCATCCAGCCACCAGATGGACCATTGCCCTGACTTGGGATCGTAGGAACGCAGCGTGATCGCGCGATACGCGCCGCCCGGCAGGTCCAGGAAGTTGTCGTCCATGTTGCCGAGCCCGCCGAGGATCTTTTGCGTGACGGTGGTTCCGACGAACCCGACCCAGTCGTTGCAGCCCGCGAGGCGCTCCTTCAGGCGGCGATGCGCGACGTCCCAGTCGCCGATGAAAAAATCGAAATCCGCGGCGCCATTCCGGCCCGGCTGTGTGCTCATGAAGTGTTCCTGTCGGGAGCCGGGTTTGAGGCGGCTATTTGCGGAAAGTTCGCCCGGGCGGTTAATCTGTTCATAACCGGAGGCACTGGTCCTGTCCACGCGTCCATTCAAGCTGATCGCCCGCGTCCTGTCGCTGGCATTGCTCATCGGGCAGATGGGCGCGACCGCGCATGCCTATTCGCACGTGGCGGACGATCCGCAGGGCCTGCCGGAGACCACCCAGGGCTGCCGCACCTGCCATTCCTTCGCACCGCTCCTGAGCGCGGTCGGCGGTTCGCAGTCCGTGTTACTCGTGGCTCCCTGCGCCGCCGACGTCTTCGTTCCCACCAGCTCCGCGCTGGTTCCGGACAGCCCGCACCACCCGGCATTCCGCTCCCGAGCACCGCCCATCCTCCTCTGACCAGTGCAATGACCGCACGGCCGCGCGCGCGCGCGATCGTGATCGTTGACGGTTGGGGAGGAATTTCCGATGAGGTGTTTCAAGCACGTTGCGGCGTCCATGACGCTGGCATGCGGACTGCTGCCTGCGATCGCCCGGGCTGACGACGAGGTCGCGGCGCTGCGCGCCGAGCTCGCGGCGTTGAAGAGTGACTACGCAGAACGCCTCGGCGCGCTCGAGGCCCGGATCGAGGAGTTGAGCGCCGCGACGGCTGCGTCGCCGCCGGATGCAGCGCAGTATGCTGCCGCCCCGCCAGCTGCCGATTCATCCACCGCCGCATCGGCCTTCAACCCGGCGATCTCGCTGATACTGGCCGGTAACTACACGAACCTGTCGGAAGACCCGGAGAACTGGCGCATGGCCGGCTTCATGCCGAGCGGGGGTGAGGTGGGCCCGGGCGAGCGCAGCTTCAATCTCGCGGAGTCGGAGCTGGTGTTCACCGCGAACGTCGACCCGTATTTTTCGGCGCACATGATCGCGGCGATCACACCGGAAGACGAGATTGAAGTCGAGGAAGCGTACTTCCGCACGCTGGCCCTGCCTTCCGGCTTGACGGCGAAGGGCGGGCGCTTCTTCTCGGGCTTCGGTTACCTGAACGAAGTGCACGCGCATGCCTGGGACTTCATCGACCAGCCGCTGGTGTACCAGGCGCTGTTCGCCAACCAGATGGCGCAGGACGGCGTGCAGGTCAAATGGCTGGCGCCCACCGACCTGTTCATCGAAATGGGCGCCGAGTCGGGCAATGGCGAGGCCTTCCCCGGCACGCGCCGCAACCGCAACAGCCTCAACGGAACCACGCTCTTCGCGCACCTGGGCGGCGACCTCGGCGAGTCCACGAGCTGGCGCGCCGGCGGCTCCTGGATCGACCTCGACGCGGAAGGCCGCAGCTATGACGATGCCGACGAGTTCGGCACGCCAGTGCTGAACGCCTTCACTGGCAGTTCGCGCACCTGGGCGGTGGATGCCGTGCTGAAGTGGCGGCCTTACGGCGACGTTTCTCGCCGCGAGCTGAAACTCCAGGGCGAATATTTCAGCCGCGAGGAGAAAGGCCAGCTCGCGTTCGACACTGAGGGCGTTGCCCTCAGCGACACCTATCGCAGCAGGCAATCCGGCTGGTACATGCAAGGCGTGTACCAGTTCCAGCCGCGCTGGCGGGCCGGCCTGCGCTACGACTCGCTCGATTCGGGCACGCCGCGCATCGGGCTCGTGGATTCTGGGGCGCTGTCGCCAGAGTCCTTTCCGGCGCTGCTCGCCGGCGATCCGGAGCGCGTCAGCCTGATGCTGGACTGGAGTCCGAGCGAGTTCACGCGGCTGCGCGCGCAGTACGCCTGGGACGAGGCGCGGGACGACGGCGAGCGCGATCGCCAGTTCCGCCTGCAATACATCTACGGCATCGGCGCGCACAGCGCGCACAAGTACTAGGAGCCACAGTCATGACTCATTTCATACGTGGCCTGATCGCGCTCTTGTTCCTGGGCGCGGCCATTCCCGCACAGGCGGCGATCAAGGTGCTCGCAACCACGGCGGACTGGGGCGCGCTCGCGACGGAACTCGGCGGCGACCGCGTCAATGTCTATACGGCAACCGGCGCATTGCAGGACGTGCACCGCGTGGACGCCAAGCCGAGCCTCGTGGCCCGCGCGCGCACGGCGGACCTGCTGGTCGCGAACGGCGCGGAACTCGAGATCGGCTGG
>JANNTO010000209.1:0-17369 GCA_031403675.1 Gammaproteobacteria bacterium
GCATGATCCCGTCCATGAAATGCACGTCGTCCTGGAAGAGGTCCTCGGTCGCGTCGATCGCAATGATCGCCTTGAGCGCCGGCGGATTCCGCGCCGCCATCTGGATCGAATTGAAGCCTCCCCAGGAAATGCCGAACATCCCGACATTGCCGTTCGACCAGGGTTGCTTCGAGAGCCAGTCGATGACGACTTCGCCGTCGGCTAGCTCGATGTCGGAATATTCGTGCGGGATCAGGCGGCCCTCGCTGTTGCCGGTGCCGCGAATGTCGACGGCGGCCACCACGTAGCCGCGCTGGATGAAATAGGAATAGAGCGAGTAATTGCGGCTGCGCGCTTCGTGCTTGCGGTAGGGCAGATACTCGAGCAGGACCGGGAATTTCTCGCCGCGTGGCGCTCCGGTCGGCATATACAGATCGGCCGACAGGCGGGTGCCGTCCGGCATCGTGATCCAGTCGGGTTTGATCTCGATGCCGTAGGGGGCGGGCGGCGGTGCCGGCGCCGCAGCGGCCAGCAGGGGCATTAAGAAGAAGAGTACGGCGAGGCGGGCGGCGCCAAGCAGGTAGGCATGTGTCATCGCCGGAGATTAGCCGCAATACCGCCCCTCACGCAATGGGAAATACCGTTAACAGACAACTACTTATGCGCGACTGAATGAGTGTTTAAGATACTGAACGATCATTGAGTAAAAAGGGTCGTTCACGTTAGAATGGCCGACGGCTCACGCGGGAGAACGGTCATGGCGGCAAATCTCGAACCGGGCGCAGACCTCCGGCCGACGGGCTCGAAACTCGACCTGATCCAGGCGACGGTCGCCGCGATTTCGCAGCACGGCCTGTCCGAACTCACCTCCGCGAAAATCGCCGGCGCCGCGGGACATACGGCGGCCTCGATCAACTTCCATTTCGGCAGCAAGGAAGCGTTGCTGCTCGCGACGCTGCGCGAGGTGTCCGAGGAATTCGCCGAGATCATGGCGACCGTGCTCGATGAAGCGGGCGACGATGACCTGCGCGCGCTGCTCGGGATCATCGACGCGAGCCTGAGCCGCCGCCTGAGTGATTCCCACAAGATCGCGGTGTGGTATGCGTTCCTCGCGGAGTCGAATGCGCGTGCCGACTACCAGCGCATCTGCGGCCATCGCGACCAGGCCTATAGCCGCACGGTAACCAAGCTCTGCACGCGCCTGATTGGGGCGCGCGGTGCCGCGGGCTGGCCCGATGCCGAGGCCGTCTCGCTCGGGCTCACCGGCCTGATCGACCAGCAATGGCAGGGCATCCTGTTCGAAGGCGACGATTTCGATCGCGACGCGGCCCGCCGGCAATGCCGCGCGTATCTGTGCAGCGTCTTCCCGTGGCTGGCCGAACGCATCGAGGCGACCGGCCCGGCGCGGGCCAGGCAGCAGCCGGATCCCGAGGTGTCGGCCGATCCGGCACTGCGTTACACGCTGCCGGCCTGGGTCTATCACAACGAGGAATTCCACGAGCTGGAGAAAGAACGGCTGTTCCTGCCGTCCTGGCAGGTCGTCTGCCATGTCAGCGAACTGGCGACCACCGGCGATTTCGTGTCATTCGAATTTTTCGGCCAGCGTGGTTTTGTGGTGCGCGACGATTCCGGGACGCTGCGCGCTTTCCACAATGTCTGCGCGCACCGCGCGCATGCGATCGTCGGCCAGGAACGCGGCCGCTGCGGGAAATTCCTGACCTGCATGTATCACGGCTGGACCTATCATCTCGATGGGCGCAATCGCAGCGTGAGCGCGCCGGACACATTCCCGAAATTCGACCGCTCCAGGTTCGGCCTGAAGCCGATCGAGCTCGAAGTGTTCATGGGCATGGTGTTCGTGCGGTTCCGCGGCGGCGAGCCGTCGGTCGCGGAACGGATGGCGCCGCATGCGGCCGAACTCGCGCACTACCGGATGGACCAGATGGTCCCACTCGGAGATCTGTGGACGCGCGAGATCGAGATCGACTGGAAGAATGTCGTCGAGAACTATGTCGAGGACTATCACTTCCCGATCGGTCATCCGGGACTCTCGGCATTGATGGAGTCGCAGTACGATCGCGCGGTCCTGCCGGGCGGCACGATGCGACTCAGTCACCGGGTGCGCCAACAGCCGCTCAAGTCCTGGAGCGGGGAGCGGTACGCGAAATTCCTGCCGGTCATCGAGCACCTGCCCGAGGACCTGCGCCGGCGCTGGACCTATTTCGGGCTGTTCCCGAATGTGTATTTCGACATCTATCCGGAATGGCTCGATTTCTTCCAGCTCCTGCCGCTGGCAGCCGGACGCACGCTGATGCGCGCGCGCACCTACGGCTTTCCGGACCAGCGTCGCGAAATGCGCGCGGCGCGCTTCCTGTGCATGCGGCTGAACACGCGCGTGCAGGCGGAAGACGAAGTGCTGACGCGTTCGGTGCAGCAGGGCCTTGCGTCCGGCGCCTACACGCAGGGCATCCTGTCGGACAAGGAAATCGTGCTGGCGGGGTTCCAGGACTGGATCCGCGCGCGGCTTCCGGTGACGCAGTTGCCGCAGGCCCCGGCACGTGGCACGGTGGCCGGGCGAAACGCCGCGCTTTAGACCGCGCTCAGATCGCGCGCAGGTACCACTCGTAGTCGCGGTCGGTGATCTCCGCATGGAAGCGGTCGCATTCCTCGCGGCGGCAGATTCCGTAGAGCTTGTGGTAGCGCTCGCCGAGATAGCGCGGCAGGATTGTGCCACGCTCGAACACGTCGAGCGCCGCGTCCCAACGAATCGGCAAAGTCGTCTTCTCATCGATCGCGGCACCTTGCGGCACCATCGGGCCCGGATCGCAGCGCTTCGTGATGCCGTGATGGATGCCGGCGAGGATCGCGGCCATCACCAGGTATGGATTTCCATCGGCGCCGCCGGGCCGGTGCTCGACGCGCGCGTCCTCCGGCGCCGACAAGGGGATGCGCAGCGCAACACCCCGATGATTGGGTCCCCAGTTCGGCGCGAGCGGCACGAACAGGCCGGGACGGAAGCGTCGATACGAATTCGCGGTCGGCGCGAAGATCGCCATGGATTCGGGCATCGCCGCAGCGAGGCCGCCAATGGCGTGACGCAGCGTATCCGGGAAGGGCTGCTCTGGATTGGCGCCCGCAAATACGTTGCGGCCTTTCGTATCCGTCAGGCTGACGTGCACATGCAGGCTGCAGCCGGCCCATTCCGCAAACGGTTTCGCCATGAAGCTGGCACCGAGTCCGTGGCGGCGCGCGACTGCTTTCACCGCGCGCTTCAGCAGCACGGCGTGATCGCAGGCCAGTTCCGCATTTGCGACATGATGCAGGTTGACCTCGAACTGGCCGGGCGAGAATTCCTTGAGCGTCGCGCCGGCCGGTATGTTCTGCGCCTTGCAGACCGCATAGAGTTCGGCGAGGAATGGATCCACGTCCTCGACGTCATGCATGTTGCCGTACTGGATCCCGCCCTGCGGATGGCGCGTGCCGGGAATGCGGCCGACTTTCGGTGACGGGCGATCGCCATCCGAGTCCAGCAGGTAGAACTCGAGTTCGGTGGCGGTCACTGCGGTCAGGCCCAGTTCCTGCAATGGCCGCATGGCGTTGCGCAGTACCTGGCGCGGATCGGCGAAGAATGGCTGTCGATTCGAGTCCGCCATCGCAAGCAGCACCTGCGCGGTCGGGACCTCGGCCCATGGCACCGGCGCGAGCGAGCCCGGCACCGCGGTCGAGATCGCATCCGGGTCGCCGTCGCGGCCGCCATGGTCGATGCGATCGTAGGTCTGGCCCTTGGCGTCGAGTAGCACCGAGGCGCTGCAGAAGTTGACGCCTTCGGCGAATGGCTTCGTGAACTCGTCGCGCACCACCCGCTTGCCGCGCAGGATGCCGAGCATGTCCGGCTGCAGCAGTTCGAGCAGCTGCGTGTCGGGGTAGCGCTCGAGGAATCCTTGCAGTTCGTCGGCCTCGCGTTGCGCGGGTTTGCTCATCAACTCCTCCCGGTGCGCCACGCGATCGCGGCCTTCGCGCCGTCCCGTTGCAGTATCTCGTTGAATTCGCGGGATTCGGCGGTCTCCGATGTCTCGATGATGACATCCGTTTCGAGTGCCTGCCGCAGCGCCTCGCGCATGCCGGCAATGTCGAGGCTGCGGTTGATCGCCTGCTTGGTCAGCTGCACGGCGAGCGCGTCATTGGCGGCGATGCGCCCGCCGAGCTCGAACGCTTCTTCATGAAGGCGCGCCGCCGGCACCACGCGATTGACCAGGCCCATTGCCAGCGCATCGGCGGCGCTGACGCGATCGTCGCCGGTGAGCAGCAGGTACTTGGCGCGCTTCGGACCGGCGAGCCACGGCAGCAGCATCGCGACGATGCCGCTGCCAAAGCGGACTTCGGGCTCGCCGAACCGGCAGTCATCCGCTGCGATCGTCAGGTCGCAGGCCAGGGCCAGTTCCATTGCGCTGCCAAGACAGTAGCCGTGGGCCGCGGCGATCGTCACCTTCGGGCAATCCCAGAACCGCATGATGATCCGGAATTCGTTCTCGAGTTCGCGTCGCACCGCGGCTGGATCGGGCTTGCCGCCGCCGACACCCATGTCGAGGTCGAAGCCGGCGGAAAAGGCCCGGCCGGCACCGGTCAGCACGATCACCCGGACCGCAGCATCCGCTTCGGCCGCATCGAGCGCGCGGTCGAGCGCCTCGATCATCGCGCCATTGACCGCATTCAACTTCTCCGGCCGATTGAGCGTCAGTACTGCGAGCCGGTCGCGGTGTTCGCTCAGGATCATGAAAGCCGGAACCACGCCGACTTGCTTTGCGTGTAGCTCTTGAAGCTGTCGAGGCACTTGTCGCGCGCGTTACCGGACTGCTTGAAGCCGCCGAACGGCTGCGTCATGTCGCCCTCGTCGAAGGAATTGATCCAGATGACTCCGGCCTCAATGTCGCGCACCAGCCGGAACGCCGTGTCGAGGTCGCGGGTCCAGACGCCGGCAGCAAGTCCGTAGATCGTGTCGTTCGCGATGGCGATCGCCTGGTCCACGCCGTCGAACTCGATGACTGAGGCGACCGGACCGAAGATCTCCTGGCGCGCGATCGTCATGTCGTTCTTCACGCCGGTGAAAAGCGTCGGGCAGACGTAGGCGCCGTCCTTCAGTTGTTCCGGGGCACCGCCGCCGAACTCGAGCTTTGCGCCCTCCTTGCGGCCCTGGTCGATCATGCCAAGCACCCGCTTCTGGTCCTCGCGGGTGACCAGCGGGCCCATGTTGGTCGCCGGGTCGAGCGGATCGCCCGGCACGAAGGCGTCGCGGCCGAGCTCGATGAAGCGCTCGACGAAGCGGTCCTTGATGGAACGGTCGACGAGCAGGCGCGAGCCCGCATTGCAGACCTCGCCCATGTTGGTAAAGATGCCGCGATAGGCCGCGGTCACCGCGCGATCGAAGTCGGCGACGTCGGCCAGGAACACCTGCGGCGTCTTGCCGCCGCATTCGAGCCCGACCTGCTTCATGTTCGACTGGCCGGCGTATTGCAGAATCAGCTTGCCGACCGCGGTCGAGCCGGTGAAGGTGATCTTGCGGACGTCCTCGTGCAGCGCGAGCGCGCGCCCGGCCTCTTCGCCGAGTCCGTTCACGACATTGAAGACGCCGGGCGGTCCGCCGGCCTCCATGAACAACTCGGCAAGCCGCAGGCAGCTCATCGGTGCCTGCTCGGCGGGCTTCAGCACCACCGTATTGCCGGCCGCAAGCGCGGGCGCAATCTTCCAGGTCGCCATCAGCAACGGGTAGTTCCAGGGCGAGATCGCACCGACCACGCCGAAGGGCTCCCGGAGCACGAGGTGCATGACGCCCGATTCGGTGCTCGTGACCGCCCCATCGACCTTGTCGATGCACTCGGCCATGAACCGGATCGTCTCGACGACGGCCGGGAGATCGCCGCCGACGACGTCGGCGATCGGCTTGCCCATGTCGAGCGTTTCGAGCACGGCGAGCGACTCGGCATGCGCATCAATCAGTGCGGCGAAGCGGTTCATCACTTCCATGCGCTGGCGCGGCGCCATCCGCGACCAGACCCCGGCCTTGAACGCGCGCCGCGCGGCCGCGACCGCGCGGTCGATGTCCTCCGCGGTTCCGGCCGACATCTCGGCCAGCGTTTCGCCATTCGCCGGATTGACGGTCTTGAAGCGACCGCCTTTCGCGGCGTCGACGAACTTGCCGTCAATGAACAGGCGGGTCTCGAACTTCTTGCGTGCGGTTGCCGCTACGGCCTGCCAGCGGCTGCGATCGTATTCGGCCAGTTTCTGGAGACTCATCATGTATTCCTCGTTTTGGAGACCACGAGCGCATCGACGATTGTGCAGCCATCCGCATGCACAATCACGGGATTCAGGTCAATCTCCGCGAGCAGGTCGCCGAGGCCGGGGACCAGCGCCGAGAACTGCGCCGCAGCGGTGCAGAATGCGTCTACGGCGAGCGGACGGCGGTGGCGGCGGCTGCCCAGCAGCGGGGCGATCCGCAGGCGATCGGTCAGGCGCCGCGCTTCGACCGCATCGAAGGGCGGCAACGCATAGACGACGTCCGCCAACGCCTCGACATGCAAGCCGCCGGATCCAAGCAGCACGATCGGTCCGAACTGGTCGTCGTGGACCATGCCGATCAGCATTTCCACACCCGCCGCCGCGATCATCGGTGTGACCAGCACCCGCGGCCCGATGCGGGCGGCGAGGTCGCGGTACGCATGAATGAGGGCTGCTTCGTCGCCGATGCGAAGATGCACGCCGTCGCGGTCGGACTTGTGCTCGATACCCGGCATGGCGGTCTTCAGCACCACCGGATATCCGAGCTCGCGTGCCGCGGCGTGCGCCGCGACCTCGCTTGCGACGATGCAGCCCGGATTTGCCGGCAGTCCGAAGTCGCGCAGCAGGTTCATTGCGTCGTGTTCGTCGAGCTTGCGGTGGTCCGCGAGTCGCGCGCGCCAGGCGGCGAGCGCCTGCTCCGGCGGCCGCGCCGGCACGCCGCGCGCGCGCGCCAGGAAGTCGCGGTAGCCCAGCAGGTGCCTCACCCCACGCAGAAACGACGGAATGCCGTCGAGCACCGGGAATCCTTCGCGCGTCGCCGCCACGACCAGCGGATCGGCGCCGGTGCCCTGCCGATTCGAGACCAGCGCAGCGGGCTTTCCGGAGGCGCGGTGTCCGGCGCGCAGGTAGTCGATGTATTCCGCCTGGATGCCGCCGCCGGCAATGCGGTCGTGGATCACCGCGCCGAACGCGGTGCCTGGGTCCGACATCAGCGCGGCAAAGCACTGCTGCATGCCGACGTGGTAATCGGGTCCGCCGGTGCTCCAGGCATCGAGTGGATTGATTGCGGGCAGACCCGGATCCAGCAGTTCGGTAAGCCTGCCGGTCGTGGCGGCGGTCAACTGCGTCAGCGGCACCTGTGCATCGTGCGCGAGATCGATCAGCAACTGCCGCTCGCCACCCGAATCGTGGATCGAGACCAGGCCGCCGGCGCCGACCGGATGCGGTTGCGCGAACAGGATCAGCGTCGTGGCGAGTTCGTCCATGTCCTTCACACGCTGCACGCCATGGCGGTCAAACAGCGCTTCGTAGACGCCGTCCTCTCCCGCAATGGCTCCCGCATGCGAGACGGTCAGGCGCGCGGCGAGCTCGGTGCGTCCGACTTTCAGCGCGACGATCGGAATCCGGCGCTGCTGCGCCTTCTCGAAGGCGCGCACCAGTCCGGCGGGATTGCGCGCCGTTTCCATGAACAGGCCGACGACGTGGGTGTCCGGCTGGTCGAGGGCGAAATCGAGGTACTCGTCCATGCCGACCGTGAGTTCCTGTCCCGTCGAAACGACCAGGTTGAAGTCGATGCGCTCCTCGCTGTCCACAATGCCGCACATGCCGGAACCGGAATGACTGATGTAGGCGACATTGCCGCCGCGCCGGTGCATTCGCGTCGGGAAGCCGCAGCCCCAGATGCCGTCGGTGAAGTTGTAGAAACCCATGCCATTGGCGCCGCACACCAGCAGACCGGCGGCGCGAACCCGGGCCCGCACGCGATCGCGGAGCAGCGGCTCCGATTCGCCAGCCAGCACCAGCGCTGACATCATCGTCGCGGCGCGCGCGCCATGGGTGATGACCTCCTCGAGTGCGGCCTCGATACGCGTATCGCTGATCGCAAAGATCACGTGTTCGACGGGCTCCGGCAGTGCGGCGAGCGACGCAAAGCACGGCACGCCAATCACGGCATCACGGCCCGGATTGACCGCGTACAGGCGGCCTTCATATCCGCCCTTCAGCAGGTTTTCGATGGTCGTGCGGCCGACCGTGCCGATGCGCTCGGTCGCGCCGAGCACGGCGATCGAACGGGGACGGAGCAGGGAATCAAGCCGATGAGGCATGCTGTTCCCGCACGCCGCGGCGCTCAGAAATCCGCAGCGGGTGTCGCGCGGCGCCGCGGCGGATCGAAGAACGCGCCTTCGACCACGCGGCAACGCGCCATCACGCGCGACCACTTCAGTTCGCGCTGGTAGTAGATCTCGGCCCACAACTCGTCGCCGGGCCGGCCCCAGGGCATGTGCATCGATGCGAGCGCGATGTTCGCCTTGGCCGACGGCGACCATTCCGCCGAGGTCACCGTGCCGACGACCTCGCCGTTCTTCGGGCGGTTGTAGATGTATGCGGCGCGTGCCGGCTTGTTGCCCTCGACGTCGAGCCGCGCGAAGCGGAAGCGCGAGCCGCGGCGCTGCTCTTCGAGCAGGGCGCGGCGGCCATTGAAGACGGGCTTGCTCAAATCGACCAGCCGGCCGAGATCCAGCTCAAAGGGCGACCGCGAGCGGTCGAGGCGGATCGCCTGGTCGGCGGGATGAAAGTCGACGCCCGCCTGGATAAAACCGGCCTCGATGCGCGCCACTTCCAGTGCGTGCGTCCCCATTGGGCGGATGCCGTGATTCGTACCCTTGTCGAACAACGCATCCCACAGTGCGAGCGCACGCGCGGGATCGATCCAGAGTTCATAGCCGAGGTCGCCGGTGAATCCGGTGCGCGAGACCATCAGTTCGCCGCCGGCGAACGGATAGTACGCGATGTCGAATGGCTTCAGTTTTTCGACCCCTGCGCAGCCGATGGCCTTCAGAACCGCGCAACTGGTCGGCCCCTGCAGGGCGACGGCGGCAACCTCGTGCGTGTCCTCGACGATCGTCACGTCGAAGCCGTGCGCGGCTCGCGACAACCAGTCGAGTTGGCGCTCCTGCGAACACAGGCGGTAATCGCCCGCGCGCAGGTGGAAGATGGTCCCGTCGTCGATGACCTGGCCGTTGTCGTCGCACCAGACGCAGTAGCCGACCTTGCCCGGCTTGATCTTGGCGACATCGCGCGTGACCAGCCGGTTCAGGAAGGCGAGCGCATCCGGCCCGGTGATCCGGTGCTTGGTCATCGGCGTCAGGTCGAACACGGCGCAGGCATTGCGGATTGCCGCGTATTCGAGTGCTTCGTCGAAGAACGCATCGGCGGTCGTGTAATCCTTCCAGCGGTGCCATTCGTTGCGCGTGTTGAGCACCGACGTGCGCGGGTGAAATGGCGTCTGGTAGACGGCAGTCCTGAAATGTTCCTTGTGCTTCATGCCGCGCGCTCCGTGGCGAGGACTGCATTTGCGGCGTTTCTGCCCGCCGCACCCATGACGCCGCCGCCCGGATGGCAACCGGCACCGCACAGGTAGAGTCCATTCACCGGCATCGCGTACTGGGCAGCGCCGGGCACCGGACGCATCATCAGCATCTGATCGAGCGCGATCTCGCCATGGTGCCAGTGGCCGCCGGTGATACGGAATTCGCGCTCGAGGTCCGCCGGCAACAGCAGTTCCGACGCGACCACACGACGCCGCAGCCCCGGCGCATAGCGCTCGAGAACAGCGAGCGTGCGTTCGAGCAGTGCGGCGCGGGCGCCCGCCGTGCTGGCACGCGGATCGAATGGTGCGTATTGAACGATCGCCGACAGCACGTGCTTGCCCGCCGGCGCGAGCGTCTGGTCATGCACGCTCGGAATCGTGATCTCAAGCGCCGGATCAGGCGAGCACTGTCCGTGCTTCGCGTGATCGAAAGCTTGCTCGAGGTAGTCGAGGTTGGGTGCGATCACCAGGCGCTCGCCGACCCGCTCCGATGGCAGACGTGCGAAGGAGGGCAGGCCGTCGAGGGCAAGATGCAGCTTCGCCGCCATGCCCTTCGCGCGGAAATGGCGGATCCGGTGTACGAAACCGGTCTCGAGGTGGCGTGCGCCCAATAGTTGCAGCAGCGTCCTGGCAGGATCCGCATTCGAAACGACCGTGCCGGCGGCAATCTTTTCGCCATTCTCGAGTTCGACACCCGCGATGCGGTCGCCCGCGAGCGAGATCCGCGCGACCGGAGTGCCGGTACGGATCGTGACGCCGCGCGCGCGCGCGGCATTCGCGATCGCGTCACTGACTGCACCCATGCCGCCTGCGGGCAGCGACAGCCCGCCCACGACACCGGCGGCTGGTCCGCTCATGCGGTGCAGCAGTGTCAGGACCGAGTTGTTCGAGCGCGGACCGAGATTCGCGCCGAGCACCGCGTCGAGGGCCAGCGCGCCCTTCAGCAGCGGCGACTCAAAGGTTTCCTCGAGCACGTCGAAAATGTTGATGCCGGCGATGCGCAGGAATTCGCGCATCGAATCCCGGCCCAGACGCCGGATGTCGAGGCCCAGCATTGCCGCGGCGATCAGATCGGAGCGATCGCCACCGCCGAGGCGCGGCGGGCGCCGGTTGTGCTGCTTGGCGAGCACGCGCGCAAACCGCTGCATGCGGGCGTGGTATCCGGCGAGCGTCGCGCGATCTTTTTCCGGTAGCACGCCGGCTTCGAGGCGTCCCTGGTCCAACACCAGGTGATCGCCCTCGGTAGCGAGCGCCACGGTACGTAAATTTGCCCGGGCGGTCTTGAGCCCATGCGATTCAAGCGCCAGCTCGCGAGCGATGCTGCGGTCCAGTTGATAACAGATATGAGCACAGGCCGAGACCCGGTAGCCGGGTGCGAACTCGCGCGTGACCGCCGCGCCGCCGACCTGGCCTGCCGCCTCGAGCACCAGCACTTCGCGGCCGGCGCGGGCGAGATAGGCGGCGCAGACCAGGCCGTTGTGCCCCGCGCCAATCACGATCACGCGATTCTGGTCAGTCATCCTGCCAGCCCTCCGGCACGACATTGGGGCGGCGCAGGTCGTGGAGGATCTCGCGCGCGGCATTCGCGCCGGGCGCCGCCATTACGCCGCCACCCGGGTGCGTGCCGGACCCGCACATGTAAAAGCCGCCGACCGGGCCACGGTACTGCGCATAGCCCGGAAACGGCCGGTTGAACAGCAGCTGATCCATGGTCAGCTCGCCCTGGAAGATATTGCCCTCGGTCAGGCCGACTTCGTCCTCGAGTTCGCGCGGCGTGCGCACCTCGACATGACGGACCAGCGAGCGGAAATTCGGGCTGTAACGGCCGATCATGTCGAGCACGGTGTCCCTGAATCCATCGCGGTCCTGGTCGGTCCAGTCGCGGCCGTGGATCTTCGGTGGCACGTACTGCACGAACACCGACATGAAATGCTTGCCGGGCGGCGCCATGGTCGGATCGGTCATCGACGGGATCAGCAGGTCGAGGTACGGCTCCTTCGACCAGGTACCGTTCTTCCAGTCGTCGTAGGCGCGCTCCATCTTCTCGAGCGAATCGAGGAAATGCATGTCGCCGAAGCGCAGCGGATTGTCCTTGCCGAGCGCCGGGAATTCCGGCAGGCCGTCGAGCGCGATGTTGAGCTTGCCGGAACTGCCGCGGATCTTGAAATTGCGCGCGCGCTTCACGAATTCCGGATCGAGATCGCCTGCGTCGAACAACTTCGTGAAGGTGCGCTTCGGATCGAGATTCGACACGACGATCTTCGCGCGATACTCGTTGCCGTTTGCCGTCGCCACACCGGTGACCCGCCCACCCTTGACGATGACGCGTTCGACCGGCGCATTGGTGATGATCTCGCCACCATGCGACTTGAACGCGGACGCGATCGCATTCGAGACCGCGCCCATGCCGCCGCGCGCGAATCCCCAGGCGCCGATCGAACCGTCCACGTCGCCCATGTAATGGTGCAGCAGCACGTAGGCCGTGCCCGGCGAGTACACGCCCATCGCGGAGCCGATGATGCCGCTGCCGGACAGGTGCGCCTTGATGAGATCGGACTCGAAATACTCGCCGAGGAAATCGGCGATGCTCATCGAGTAGAAGCGCAGCGTGTCGTAGATGAATTGCTCGCCGAACTTCATGAACTCGCGGCCGAGGAAGATCAGTTCGCGGATGTCGCGCGGCTTGAACGAGGTCGGGTCGGGTGGGGTGCGCAGCAGCAGCGGGCGGATGAACTTGCACTGACGCATCACGTCGGTCGAATAACGCTGATAGGCGTCGGCATCACGCGCGCTATGGCGCGCAAACTCGCGGCGCTGCACATCCTCGTCCGTGTAGTTGCCAAGCACGTCGCCGGTGCTGGTGATCGTCACACCGCCGCCATAGGGCACGACCTGCAGTCCGTGGCGCGCGAGCTCGAGGTCGCGGAACAACTCCGGCCGCAGCAGGCTGCAGACATAGGAGCAGTTCGAGTACATCCAGCCTTTCTCGATCTCGCGGCTGACCGCGGCGCCGCCGATCCACGGATTTCCCTCGAGCACCAGCACCTTGAGGCCGGCGCGCGCGAGGTAGGCCGCATTCGTCAGGCCGTTGTGGCCTGCGCCGACCACGATTGCGTCATAGTTCGCCACGATCGATGTTCGCCTGTTACGCGTTTTGCGCCGCACCTGGGCCGATGTCTTTGTTGACCACGCGATCCACTGCGGTCTCGAAGCGCTGCAACGTTTCGGTGAGGCAGCGCTCGTCATGCGCTTCGCAGACGAAAAACGGCTCGCGGGAGTCCGGTTCACACAGGACGCCCAGGTCGTGCAGTTGCGGCGCAATCGCTTCGTAGAAAGTGTAATCGCTGGAGGCCCAGTCGCGATAGTTGCGCGGCGGTTGATCCTTGAAGAACAGGCCGCTCATCGACGGATGACCGCTAAACGAGTGCCGGATACCGCGTTGCGTAAGGATCTGGCCGATGCCGGCGCGCATCCGCGTGCCGTATTCCGCGATGGTCTGCAGGGCCGGGGTCTCGTCGAGAATCTCGAGCGTTTTTTCAGCCGCCGCAAGGGCGACCGAATGGCAGGTGTAAGTGCCGCCATGCACGACGCCGGTGCCGATCTTGCGCATGATGTCCTCGCGGCCGCACAGCGCGGAGATCGGATAGCCATTGCCCATCGCCTTCGCGAAGGTGCAGAGGTCGCTTTTTATGCCAAACAGCTCCTGTACGCCGCCGCGCGCAACGCGAAAACCGGTCTTGACCTCGTCGATGATCATCACGATGCCATAGCGGTCGCAGAGCGCACGGGCAGCGTGCAGGAATTCCCGGGTCGCCGAAATCGAGCAGCAGTTGCCCATGATCGGTTCGATCAGGAAGGCCGCGATCTCATGGCCATAGGCCTTGAACATGCTCTCGAGACGGTCGGCGTCGTTCATCGGCACCGCGTGCACCAGGCCCCGGAGGATTCCCGGGACGCCGGCGCTGTAGGGAACGACGTGCGGATCGCCCGCATTCGGGCGCCAATTCTCGACCGGCGTGTACCAGAGCGCGGCATCGAAGACGCCGTGGTAGCCGCCCTCGACGACGACATACGAATCCTTGCCGGTGAAGGCACGCGCCACGCGCAATGCGGCCATCACCGCCTCGGTGCCGGAGTTCGAGAATCGCACCAGCTCGGCCGCCGGCACCATGCGTGAAATGCGTTCGGCGACGGCAAACTCGCGCTCGGTCGACAGCGCAAAGACGCCGCCGATCTCCATGCCGGCGCGCGCGGCTGCATCGACCCTGGGATCGGCATAACCGAGGATGCAGGGGCCATAGCCCATGCGGTAGTCGATGTATTCGTTGCCATCGATGTCGGTCAGTCGTGCGCCCTTGCCGGAAGCGATATAAATGGTCTTGTCCACCCCCCAGTAACGGAAGTTGGACGAGACCCCGAGCGGCAGGCGGGTGAGCGCCTTGCGGAACTGGGCATTGGATTTTTCGAGGCTGCGTGTCATGGCCATGGGCCTCCTGGGTACGGGGGTCGAAGCGCGGCTGCACAGGGTCCCATAATCGTGCTGCCGCGTCCATTCTGAATGAACAACCATTCACTCATTGTGTGGGCCGCAAAACCCGGTAAGATGGTGCCCCGATGTCGGCATCCTACTCCGTAACTCACTGATTTTTATGGTGTTATACTGAACGTGAAACGGCAACTGGCGACCGTGCCGCGGCGCCGCACGGCACCGCCGGAGGAGCGTCGCGAGCAGCTGATTCAGGCCACGATCCGTTCAGTCGCGGATCGCGGTCTGGCCGACACGACCGTGGCCACCGTGGCGCAGGAGGCGGGCCTCAGCCAAGGCATCGTCAATCTGCATTTCAAGAGCAAGGAAGGGCTCCTGACGGAGACCTTGCGCTACCTCGCGGACGAATATCGCAATGCCTGCCGGGAGGCGGCGGCAGTGGCCGAGGAATCGCCGGCCGCAGGATTGCAGGCCATGGTCGACCTCGATTTTCGCCGCAACATCTGCGCCCGGGACAAGCTCGCCGTCTGGTTCGCATTCTGGGGAGAACGGAAGTTCCGCCCGACCTACCGCCGTATTTGCGCCGAGCGCGACAAGTCCTATGACGACATGGTGCGCGTCATGTGCGCGCGGCTTTGCGAGCAGGGCAACTATCCCGACGTGGAGCCGGCGCTGGTGGCCGACGGCCTGTCCGCGCTGACCGATGGCCTGTGGCTCGACCTGCTGGTGCGGCCGGAATCGATGAGCCGCGAGCTGGCGCGCCGGGTCGCGCTCGCGTACCTGGCGGATGTATTTCCGCAGCACTTCCGGCACCCTGTCGCAACCATTCGGAGCTAGAGGGATATGCGTATCACGCTCGATGACGAGGCCCAGGCCTGGCAGGACCGCGCGGCGAAATTCGCGCGCGAGGAACTGATGCCGCACGAGGTGGAGGCCGAGCTGCATGGCGGCGAGCTGCCGCCCGAGGTGACGGCACGGCACAAGCGCCTCGCGGTCGAACTCGGATTCAGCGGCATGGATGTGCCCGCGGCACGGGGCGGCCGGCAAGCGCGCGTCATTGACCAGGTCGCGGTCTGGGAACAGCTTGGGAGCGTCACCAATGCATTGTGCTGGTGTTTCTCGGAAGCGCAGAGCTGGATGTTCGAGGCCTGCACCGAGGAGCAACTCGAGCGCTTCATCCTTCCGCTGGTGAGCGGCAAACGCAAGGAATGCTACGCAATCACCGAGAGCGGCTCCGGCTCGGACGTCGAATCGCTGCAGGCCACGGCGCTGCGCTGCCCCGAGGGTTACCGGATCTCGGGCGAAAAGTGGTACGTCACGAGCGCCAACCATGCGGATTTCTTCATCCTGCAGGCGGTGCTGGCCGACGGGCCGCACGCCGGTTCGCATGCGCTCTTCTTCATCGACATGAATACGCCCGGCATCGAACTGGTGCGCACACCGCTCTTCAGCCATACCTTCAGCAGTCATCATCCGACTTACCGGTTCAATGACGTGGTCGTGCCCGAGTGCCAGCGGCTCGGCAGCGAGGGCGACGGCATGCGCTATGCGCACAGCTGGTTCCGGCACGAACGGCTGATGATCGCGGCGCGCTGCTGCGGAGCGTCCGCGCGGCTGATCGAAGAAGCGACGGCATTCGCAAGCTCGCGTCAGGTCGGCGGCGAGACGCTCGCCGACAAGCAGATGATCCAGGCGATGCTTGCCGACAGCGTCACCGAACTCTGGGCGGCGCGACTGATAACTTACGAAACAGCCAGGGCGCATGACCGCGGCGACAGTCTGAATTCGCTGCATGCGCAATGCTCGATTGCGAAGCTCTACGCGTCCGAGGCGGCCAACCGCATCGTCGACCGGGCGCTGCAGATCTTTGGCGGGCGTGGCTACATGCGCGAGAACTGTGCTGAGCGGTTCTTCAGGGAACTCCGCGTCGACCGGATCTGGGAGGGCACCAGCGAAATCCAGCGCCTGATCATCGCGCGGGCCCTGCTGAAGCGCGGTCTCGGAGGCATCTGAGTCGTGCAACCGCTGCGACTGCTGGTCACAGGCGTTGCCTTGTCGCTCGCGACCGTGGCGTCAGCCGCGGAACAGAAAATACTCAATGTCTTCACCTGGCCGGACTACATCGCGCCGAACACGATTGCCGATTTCGAGGCGGAGTACGGCATCAAGGTCAATTACGACGTCTATGACTCGACCGAGATGGCCGAGGCGCGCCTGCTCGCGGGTCGCACCGGCTACGATGTCGTGGTGCATGCGGAACGTTATGCGGCGCGCCTGATCCCGATCGGGGTCTACCGGCCGCTCGATCGCAGCAAACTGAGCAACTGGGGCAATCTCGATCCCTGGGTGCTGAAAACGCTCGAATCTGCGGACCCCGGCAATCGCCACGGCGTGCCGTACCTGTGGGGCACGACCGGATTCACCTACAACGTGAAGATGATCCGGGAGCGCATGCCGGATGCGCCGGTCACCAGCGGCGATATGATCTTCAATCCGGAGGTCGCGCGCCATTTCGCCGACTGCGGCATCACCTTCCTTGACGAGCCGACCGACGTGATTCCGATGGCGATGGTCTATCTCGGTCACGCTCCGAACAGCCTCGACCCGGCCGATCTCGTGGCGGTCGAAAAACTGCTGAAGGGCGTGCGCCCGTACATCCGCTATTTCAGTTCGGCCAAGATGCTGATCGACCTGCCGAACGAGGAAGTGTGCATCGCGATGAGCTGGTCCGGAGACTACGCGCAGGCGATGTTCCGGTCGAAGCAGGCGGGCAAGCCGGTTGAACTCGCCTACACGGTGCAGCGCGAAGGGGCGCTCGCCTGGTTCGACCTGTGGTTCATTCCCGCCGATGCGCCACATCCGGACAATGCCCACCTGTTCCTGAACTACCTGCTGCGCCCCGAGGTCATCGCCGCGATCAGCAACGAGACGCGCTATGCGGCACCGAACCCAAAGGCGATGCCGCTGCTCTTGCCGGAAGTCCGCGACGACCCTGCGGTGTATCCTCCGGACGAAGTGCGGCTCAACCTGTACAAGGGTGTCCTGCAGGGTCCCAAGGAAGAACGAAAACGCTCGCGGCTCTGGTCGCGCGTGAAAACGGGGCTGTGATTACCTGGTGAATACCACCAAGCCGAACCAACCGAAGCCGGTGCTGGTCTCGATCCAGGACGTCTCGAAGCAGTTCGATGGCGTCACGGCGGTCGATCATGTGTCACTCGATATCCTGAAAGGCGAGCTGTTCGCGATCCTCGGCAGCTC
>JANNTO010000210.1:0-2366 GCA_031403675.1 Gammaproteobacteria bacterium
GCACGCCTTCGGGCGCGAAGCTCAAGGTGAAAGCGCAGGTTACCGAGCGCGTGGGACCGGATACCTGCTTCATCCCGTTCCACTTCTCGGGCTGGTGGCAGGGGCAGGACATGCTGCCCTATTACCCGGCGGGGGCAGAGCCGATCGTGCGCGGCGAGGCGGTGAATACCGCGACCACTTACGGCTATGACCGCGTCACCATGATGCAGGAAACCAAGACCACGCTTTGCCAAGTGGCGAAGTTCCAGGCTTAAGGAGATAGAGCCATGGCGAGAATGAAATTTCTGTGCGATGCGGAGCGCTGCATCGAGTGCAACGGCTGCGTCACCGCGTGCAAGAACGAGAACGAGGTACCCTGGGGCGTCAACCGGCGCCGCGTGGTTACGATCAACGACGGTGTGATCGGCGCGGAGAAATCCATTTCGGTCGCGTGCATGCACTGTTCGGACGCGCCCTGCATGGCGGTGTGCCCGGTGGACTGCTTCTACAAGACCGCCGACGGCGTGGTGCTGCACGACAAGGACCTGTGCATCGGCTGCGGCTACTGCTTCTACGCCTGCCCGTTCGGTGCGCCGCAGTTCCCGCAGGCGGGCGCTTTCGGCCTGCGCGGCAAGATGGACAAGTGCACCTTCTGCGCCGGCGGGCCCGAAGCCGACAAGAGCGAAGCCGAGTTCAAGAAGTACGGCCGCAACCGCCTGGCCGAAGGCAAATTGCCGGCCTGCGCGGAGATGTGCTCCACCAAGGCGCTGCTCGGTGGTGATGGCGACGTAATTGCCGACATTTACCGCGAGCGCGTGGCGCGCCGCGGCTCGAAGGGCGCTGAGGCCTGGGGCTGGGGCAGCGCTTATGGCCAGCCGCCCAAAGGGGCACAAGGCGGCGCTACGCCAGCGGCGCCGGCGGGAGGAAAATCGTGATACGGCCACTACTGCTGTCGGTTGCCGTGCTGATGATCGCCGGTTGCATGGAGGTCGAGCAGGTGACCTCGCCGGAAAGACAGGCCGGTCAGACGGTGAGGCGGGACACCGCGGCGTGGAACAACGAGCCGCTCGCCAACGGACCGAAGTGGAGCAAGGGCGACCGCACCAGCTGGGAAGAGCAGCTCAAAAAGCGCCAGCTTGCCCAGCATGAGCACCGTCGGATTTATGAATAAGCCTGCCGCGGCAAAGTAAGGAGGAGTCCATGCATACGCTCTCCCGCCTGACAGGTCTGCTGGTTTTGGCGCTTGCGTTGTCGATGCCGGTCCTGGCACAGACGCAGCAGCAGGCGCCGGCCGTCGATCCAATCAAGCAACAGCAGCAACGCAGCGTCGACCAACCCGGCAACAATGCGCCCGTATGGCGCGACGTACGTTCGGGCAATCCCAACAACTACACCAGCGTTCCGGGGCGTGAGGTCGGCGTGCTTGTGCAGCAGCAGGCGCGCTTCCCCGGCCAGGATGGCATGACCACTGCGGGCGAGGCCTGGCGCAAGTTCCGCAATGGCCCCGTCACTTTCTACGGCGGCTGGCTGATCGTGCTCGTGGTGCTTGCGATTGCTGCGTTCTATTTCACCAAAGGCCCGCTGATGCTGCACGACAAGCCCACGGGGCGGATCGTGGAGCGCTTCTCACTCGCGGAGCGCTGGGCCCACTGGACGACGGCGATCAGCTTCTGCGTGCTGGCCGTCTCCGGGACGATCATCCTGTTCGGCAAGCACGTGCTGCTGCCGGTCTTCGGTTACACGATGTTCGCATGGCTCACTGCACTGTCGAAGAACCTGCACAACTTCCTTGCGCCGCTGTTCATCGTGAGCCTTCTCGTCATGATTGCCATTTACGTCAAGGACAACCTGCCGGAGAAGGGCGACATGGCCTGGTTCGGCGGCGCGTTCGCCATGTTCTGGTCGGGCAAGCATGTTCCGTCGGGGCGCTTCAATGCCGGAGAGAAGGCCTATTTCTGGATTGGCGTGGTCGCGCTTTGCATCACGCTCAGCGTGACCGGCGCAATCATGCTGTTCCCGAATTTCGACCAGGTCAGGTCCACCATGCAGCAGGCGAACGTAATCCATGCGGTCTGCTCGGTGGTCATGATCGTCTTCGCGCTCGGCCACATCTACGTTGGCACCATCGGGGTGGAAGGCGCCTACGGCAACATGCGCGATGGCGTGACCGACGAGACCTGGGCCAAGGAGCACCACGAACTTTGGTACAACGACGTCAAATCGGGCAAGATTGCCGCGAAGACCGGCGCTGGGCCGCAAACGTCAGGGCAGACGCAGCATTGAGGAGGATGGAGTCCATGAAAAAGCTCGTGATAGCCGTGACGCTCGCCGCAGGCCTTGGAATCGGCTCTTTCGCCGGTGTGCAGGCCAAACTGCCGCCGGCGCCG
>JANNTO010000211.1:0-4949 GCA_031403675.1 Gammaproteobacteria bacterium
ACACACGGCTCGAGTACAAGCAGAAGATCCGGCGATTGCGCGCCGTGCGTCCCGACATCAGCCTGTCGTCAGATTTCATCGTCGGCTTTCCCGGCGAGACCGAGGCCGATTTCCGCCAGACACTGGATCTCATCGCGGAACTCGATTTCGACCAGTCGTTCAGTTTCATCTACAGCAAGCGGCCCGGCACGCCGGCCGCCGCATTGCCCGACGAGGTTCCGCACCAGCTGAAGCAGGAACGGCTGGCGACCTTGCAGGCGCAGCTCAACACGCAGGCGCGGCGCATCAGCGCCGGCATGGTCGGCAGCCTGCAACGCGTGCTGGTCGAAAAGCCATCGCGCCGCGATCCGCGCCAGCTCGCGGGGCGGACCGAAAACATGCGCTGGGTCAACTTTGACGGGCCGCTAATGCTGGTGGACCGTTTTGCCGAGGTTCGCATCACGGAGGCCATGCCGAATTCCCTGCGCGGACGGCTGGTCGCTTGAACGTGGCGCCCGAATCCAGCGTCGATTTCGGCGCGGAAGACAATGTGCGCCTGGCTTCGGTCTGCGGCCCACTCGACGAGAATCTGCACCAGCTTGAGAATCGCCTCGGCCTGGAAATCCGGCGCCGGTCTGCGCGTTTTCTGCTGCGCGGCGCGAATGCCGCGACCGGGGCGGCAGTCATTCGCCTTCTGTACGAGCGTGCCGGGAAGCAGCCGGTCACGCCGGAAGATGTGCACCTCGCGATCCAGGAATCGGGCATGAGCGGCGCGCCGGCCGGCGACGAACTGGTGGTCGAAACGCTGCGCGGCCGGATCCGCGGCCGTGGTACCAACCAGCAGCAGTATCTGCAGGCGATCCGCGCGCACGATCTCACCTTCGGCATCGGTCCCGCGGGTACCGGCAAGACCTATCTTGCGGTCGCCTGCGCGATCGAGGCATTGCAGCGCGAATCCGTGCGGCGACACGTGCTGGTGCGCCCCGCGGTCGAGGCAGGCGAGCGGCTCGGATTCCTGCCGGGCGACATGACCCAGAAGATTGATCCTTATCTGCGTCCGATGTACGACGCGCTTTACGAGATGATCGGCTTCGAACGCGTCGCACGGCTGATTGAACGCAACATTATCGAGCTTGCACCGCTGGCATTCATGCGCGGCCGCACGCTGAATGAGGCATTCATCATCCTCGACGAGGCGCAGAACACGACGATCGAGCAGATCAAGATGTTCCTGACGCGCATTGGCTTCGGCTCGCGCGCGGTCGTGACCGGCGACATCACCCAGACCGACCTGCCGGCGCACCGGCAGTCCGGATTGCGGCATGCACTCGAAGTGCTGGATGGGGTTACCGGAATTGCGGTGACGCGCTTCACCGCGAAGGACGTGGTACGTCATCCGCTGGTGCAGCGCATCGTCGAGGCCTACGAGCGCGAACCCTCGCGCCCGGGCGGTGACGTCAAATGACGCTCGACGTGGTCTTGCACTATCGCACCCGCCGGCCCTGGGCGCCGGGTCCGGCGTCGCTGCGCCGCTGGGCGCGGCTCGCGGCGGGCAACCATGACGGCGAACTCGGCATCCGCGTGGTGGGCAGCACTGAGAGCCGGACCTTGAACCAGCGCTGGCGCGGCAAGATTGGACCGACCAATGTGCTGTCGTTTCCGGCGGCGCAGGAACTGCACGGCAGGGAGCTCGGCGATCTCGTGGTATGCGCACCCCTAGTCGCCCGCGAGGCGCGCGAGCAGGGCAAGACGCTGCGCGCACACTGGGCGCACATGATCATCCACGGAACGCTGCACCTGCTCGGTTTCGACCATGTGCGCATGGCCGATGCCCGGCGTATGGAAGGCCGCGAACGCACCCTGCTGGCGCGGATCGGCATTGAGGACCCATATGGCGACTGAAAAGTCTGCAAGAAAGAAAGGAACGTGGCTCCGGCGCCTGACCAGCGATGGGCCGCGCGATCGCGCGGAACTGGTCGAGATGCTGCGTGCCGCAGCGCGCGGCGGCATGCTCGATGCCGACGCTCTCGCGATGATCCAGGGCGTGCTGCGCGTGTCCGATCTCCAGGTGCGCGACATCATGGTGCCGCGCTCGCAGATGATCGTGCTCGAACGCGATGCGGAACCGCAAAGCCTGCTGCCCCAGGTGGTGGAGTCCGGCCATTCACGCTTTCCCGTGATCGGCGACGACCGCGATCAGGTGGTCGGCATCCTGCTCGCGAAAGACCTGCTGCGCTATTTCGCCGATGGCGCCAGCGGCGGATTCGACATCCGCGAGGTGCTGCGGCCTGCCGCGTTCGTGCCGGAGAGCAAGCGCCTCAATGTGTTGTTGAAGGAATTCCGCGCAAGCCGCAATCACATGGCGATCGTGGTCGACGAATACGGCGGCGTGTCGGGCCTGGTCACGATCGAGGACGTCATCGAGGAGATCGTGGGCGAGATTGCCGACGAATACGACACCGACGAGGAACAGACCATTCGCCGCGAAGGCGACCGGCAGTTTGCGGTGCTGGCCCTGACCCGCGTCCAGGAGTTCAACGACTACTTCGGTGCGCGGTTCAGCGACGAAGAATACGACACGATTGGCGGCCTCGTGATGCACCAGTTCGGCCGTTTGCCGCGACGCGGCGAGGCCGTGACGATGGGCGGACTCGAGTTCAAGGTGTTGCGGGCCGATCGCCGCCGAATCGACCAGTTGCGCGTGACGGCGCCGGAGCCAGTGCCCGTGCGTCCCGGTGAGCCGCGCGTTTCTTGACGATCCTGGCGCGTTACCCCCTGTGGTTTGCGGTTGCGGCCGGGGTCGCGACCAGCTTTGCATTCGCGCCATTCGGAATCTTTGCGCTGGCATGTGCCGGGCCCGCACTGCTGTTCCTGCTCTGGACGGATGCAACGCCACGCGCGGCGGCAGGGTCGGGCTTTTTCTTCGGCACCGCGCTGTTCGGCGCCGGCACCTGGTGGCTTTACACGGCGATCCACGATTTCGGCCAGGCGCCACTGTGGCTTGCGGTCCTGCTGGTGCTCGCAGTGCTCGCGATCATGGGCTCCTATTACGCACTGCTCGGCTGGCTGGTGGCGCGCCTCGATCGCGATTCGTCGACCATGCGCCTGCTGCTGCTGTTGCCGGCGGCGTGGACGCTGATGGAATGGCTCCGCGGCCTGCTGTTCAGCGGATTTCCGTGGTTGCAGCTCGGCTACGCGCACAGCGACAGCCCACTCGCGGGACTCGCGCCACTCGGCGGCATTCATCTCGTCACCTACGCAAGCGCTGTGACTGCCGGCGCACTCGTGGTCCTGCTGCAGGGCGGTTGGCGCGCTCGCGCGACCGCACTGACCGCGGCGCTGGTATTCTGGGGCGGCGGCTGGCTGGTCTCCGATCACGAATGGACCAGGCCCGCCGGCGACGAAATTGACATCGCACTGCTGCAGGGTGCGATCCCGCAGGACGAGAAGTGGCTGGTCGAGAATCGCCAGGCGACGCTCGAACGCTACCGTCAGCTCAACCGTGAAGCGCTCGGCGCACGCATCATTGTCTGGCCGGAGTCGGCGATACCAATGCTGGCGCACGAGTCCGTGGTTTTTCTTGAATCGATCCGGCAGGAATCGCGCGCGCGGAATTCGGATGTCATGATCGGCCTGCTGCGCTTCGATTTCGACAGCGGCGAGATCCGCAATGGCCTGTTGTCCATGAGCGAGGCGGGCGACGGCTGGTACTACAAGCGCCGGCTCGTTCCATTCGGTGAGTTCTTCCCGGTGCCGGCGGTCGTGCGCCGCTGGATGCGACTGATGAACCTGCCGTACTACGACATGACGTCCGGTGTGGATGATCAGCCGCCACTGACGGCGGGCGGGCAGCGCCTTGCTGCAACGATCTGCTATGAAGATGCCTATGGTTCCGACCAGCTCGCCGCACTCGTGGACGCAACACTGCTGGTCAATGTCACCAACAATGCCTGGTTCGGCGATTCCGCCGCACCGCACCAGCAGTTGCAGATGGCGTGCTTTCGCGCCCGCGAGGCCGGCCGCTGGCTGCTGCGCTCGACCAGCAATGGCATCACCGCGGTGCTCGGCCCCGACGGCCAGGTCGAGGAGCGCGCGCCGCAATTCGTGCCGGCAGTCCTGAAAGCGACCGTGCAGCCGCGCTCCGGGCTGACACCCTATGCCCGCGTCGGCAACTGGCCGGTGCTGTCGCTCGCTCTGTTGTTCATTGCGGCGGCGTTGATCGTTGGGCGGTACCGCGGAAGACACTAGAGCCACCGGCCTCATGTATCCTTTCCGATCCTGTCCAAAGACCACGATGAACGAACGTTACGAACCCGCCGAAGTCGAGAGTGCTGCCCAGCGCGCATGGGATAGCGCGGGCACATTTGTGGCGCGCGAAGACGCCGCGCGACCGAAGTACTACTGCCTGTGCATGTTCCCGTATCCGAGTGGGCGCCTGCACATGGGGCACGTGCGCAACTACACGATCGGTGATGTGCTCGCGCGCTACATGCGCATGCAGGGTTTCAATGTGCTGCAGCCGATGGGCTGGGATGCATTCGGCCTGCCGGCAGAGAATGCGGCGATCGAGAATGACGTGCCGCCGGCACGCTGGACGCGCGACAACATCGCGCATATGAAGCGCCAGTTCAAGTCGCTGGGCTTCGGCATCGACTGGTCGCGCGAACTCGCGACCTGCGACGCCGACTACTACCGCTGGAACCAGTGGTTGTTCCTGCGCATGCTGGAGCGTGGAATTGCCTACAAGACCACCGGCATCGTCAACTGGGATCCGGTAGACCAGACCGTGCTGGCCAATGAGCAGGTCATCGACGGGCGCGGCTGGCGCACCGGCGCGCCGGTCGAGAAGCGCGAAATTCCGATGTACTACCTCGGCATCACGCGCTATGCGGAACAACTGCTCGCGGCACTCGATCGACTGCCGGACTGGCCCGAACGCGTGCGGCTGATGCAGGCCAACTGGATCGGCC
>JANNTO010000212.1:0-13512 GCA_031403675.1 Gammaproteobacteria bacterium
CGCGGCCGTCCGCCTCGCGCGCGAACAACTCGATGTCGCCCACGAGGTCGAGCCCGCGCGCCGCCGCTTGCCGCAGGAAGGGGTCCGAGAGCGGCACGCCGGGCGACACGACGATCTGGTCGGCGCCTTCGAGCACGGCCGGATCGAATCCGCCGAGTGCGGTCGCGGCATCGGGCACCAGGCGACGCAGGTCTGCGAGTCCTGGCGGCGCCGCGCGTGAATCGGTGACGACCAGGCGGTGTCCGCGCGCCGCGAGATGTCGCGCACACGAAACCCCGGTGCGGCCCAGACCCACGATGACGCTCTGCGGACGTGTGGCGGTCTGCTGCATCAGCGCAGCTTCAGCGTCGCCAGTCCGATCAGGACCAGCATGAAAGAAATGATCCAGAAACGGACGATGACTTTTGGTTCCGCCCAGCCTTTCAGTTCGTAGTGATGATGGATCGGCGCCATCCGGAAGATGCGTTTGCCACGCAGGCGGAATGACGCGACCTGCAGGATCACCGACACGGTCTCGAGCACGAAAATGCCGCCCATGATCGCGAGCACGATCTCCTGGCGCACGATTACCGCAACGATGCCGAGCGCGGCGCCGAGTGCGAGGGCGCCGATGTCACCCATGAACACTTGTGCCGGGTAAGTGTTGAACCACAGGAAACCGAGCCCGGCACCGACAATCGTCGCAACGAAGATCAATACTTCGCCTGCGCCGGGCACGTAGGGAATCTGCAGATAGGCCGCGAAATTGACGTGGCCGGTCACATAGGCAAAGACCCCGAGCGCGCCTGCGACCATTACGCAAGGCATGATCGCGAGCCCGTCGAGGCCGTCGGTCAGGTTGACCGCATTGCTCGAACCGACAATTACGAAGTAGGTGAAAACAATGAATGCCGCCGCCCCCATCGGGATCGCGACATTCTTGAAGAACGGCACGTACAGCGCTGTTTCGGCGGGGCTTTGCGCGGTTTGCCATAGCGCAACCGCAGCCGCGAGGCCGGCGCATGACTGCCACAAGTATTTCCAGCGCGCCGCGAGCCCGCGTGGATTCTTGATGACGAGCTTCAGGTAGTCGTCGTAGAAGCCGATCAGCCCGAATGCGAGCGTGACGCACAGGACGATCCAGATGAATCGGTTCTCGAGATTCGCCCACAGCAGCGTGCCGATTGTCACAGCGACCAGGATCAGCGCGCCGCCCATCGTCGGCGTTCCCGTCTTGCCGAGGTGAGTATCGGGACCGCTGTCGCGCACTACCTGGCCGATCTGTCGTGCCGCAAGCGTGCGGATCATCCAGGGACCGACCAGCAGCGAGATCGAGAGCGCAGTGAGCGCCGCAAAGATCGCGCGCAGCGTCAGGTAACCGAATACACGGAACCCGCCGTAGTAACCCGTCAACCAGTCAAACAGGTCGAGCAGCATGCGTATCCCTCAGTTGCCGTTGCCGGCGGCCGGCAGCGGCACCAGCAGGCGGACAATAACTCGCTCGAGGCGATTGACCCGCGAACCTTTGATCAGCACGGTCACGCCGGCATCAAGGCCTGCAGCCACCGCGTCGGCGAGCCGGCTGGCGTCGTCGTACCAGGTGGCGCGCGTGCCGAACGCCGCCACCGCATGGCGTGCCGCATCGCCCAACGCGAACAGACGCGTAATGCCCGCGCGCCTTGCGTAGTCGCCAACGCCGATGTGGCTCGCCTCGGTCTGGTTGCCGAGCTCGGCCATTTCGCCGAGCACCAGCCAATGTTCGCCGGGCAGACCGCAGAGCACGTCGATCCCGGCCCGCACCGAACTCGGATTCGCGTTGTAGGAGTCGTCGATCAGCCAGGATCCGCGCGGGCCGGACTTCAGTTGCAGCCGGCCGCCGACCGGATGCATGCGTTCGAGACCCGTGACGATCGCTGGCAAGCCGACGCCGGCGGCATGCGCGGCCGCGGCGGCACCGAGCGCATTTGAGACGTTGTGCCGGCCGGCAAGATTGAGACGCACGCGGGCCTGCTCTCCCGCGAGCGTCAGCGTGAACACCGTGACAAAAGCACCCGCCTCGATGCGACCCTGGAGCGCGGTTGCGCGTACTTCGGCCGGCGCGTCGATGCCGAAGCGCACCACCTTGCCGCCGCGCGACATCGTGCGCCACAGTTCATTGAACGGATCATCGGCATTGATCACCGCGCTGCCGGTGTGCGCCAGCGCCGCATACATCTCGCCCTCGGCGTGCGCAACGCCGGCGAGATCGCCGAATCCCTCGAGGTGCTCGTCTCCGGCATTGGTCACCAGTGCGATCGCCGGTGCAGCCAGGGCCGCAAGTGCTGCGATCTCGCCGGGGCGATTGGCGCCCATCTCGATCACTGCATAGCGGTGACCCGACTCGATACGCAGCAGTGTCAGTGGCACACCGATGTGATTGTTCAGGTTGCCACGGGTCGCAAGGGTCGGCCCGGCACCTGCGAGGATTGCCGCGAGCAGTTCCTTGGTCGTGGTCTTGCCATTGCTGCCGCCGACGCCAAGCACGAGCGCCGGGCACTGCCTGCGCCAGGCGCCCGCGAGTGCCGCAAGCGCAGCCTGCGCATCGCGCACCACGATCTGCGGCACTGACCCATCGCCCGCTTTTTCGACCACGGTTGCCACCGCACCCTTCTGCGCGGCGGCGGCAACGAACGCGTGCCCGTCGAATCGCACGCCACGCAGCGCGATGAACAGCTGTCCGCGTTCCAGCGTGCGCGAGTCGATCGACACGCCGGAAAATTCCGCATCGCTACCGACCAGGCGTCCGCCGGTCATCGCCACGACCTCCGACAGGCGCCCCTTCACTGTACGGCTCCTGCGCGCCTGCGCAGGTACTCGCGATCGCTGAAAGGTCGTCGTTCAATGCCGACCTGCTGGTAGTCCTCGTGTCCCTTTCCTGCGATCAGCACGACATCGTCGGGGCGCGCCTCGTCGAGCGCGGTGTTGATCGCGAGCGCCCGATCGCGTTGCACCAGCGCCTGCGCGGGCGCGCGCAGGCCCGTGAGGATCATCGCGACGATGCGGTCCGCATCCTCGCCGCGCGGATTGTCGTCGGTGACGATGATGCGGTCGGCGAGCCGCTCGGCCGCCGCGCCCATCAGCGCGCGCTTGCCAGGGTCGCGTTCACCGCCGCAGCCGAACACCACCAGCACGCGGCCCCGCGCATGGGCGCGCAGCGCCGTCAGCGCCTGGATCAGCGCATCGGGCGTGTGTGCGTAATCCACCACCGCGAGCGCGCCATTGGGCAGGCGATAGCTCTCCATGCGGCCGGGCGGCGCGATGCAGTCACCGAGCGCCGTGAGCGCCTGGTCGACATCGAACTGCCAGGCCAGCAGCATGCCGAGCGTCACTGCCAGATTTTCGGCGTTGAATCCGCCGACCAGGCGCGAACGCAGCTGCCTGGTGCCGAAATGCCCGGCGATCTCGAGTTCAAGGCCGCCGTGGCCGGTGTGCACGCGCAGCACATGGATAAAGCGCGGCGCGGCGGGCGTTGCCCCACCGACCGACACCGCAGTCAATGCGACGTCCGCTGCCAGCGCCGCGGCGAATCGCGCGCCGACCGGATCGCCGACGTTGATCACCGCATGTTCGAGGCCAGGCACCCGGAACAGGCGCTGCTTGGCCTCGGCATAGCGCTCCATCGTGCCGTGATAGTCGAGGTGATCGCGGGTCAGGTTGCAGAAGGCCGCGACCTGCATGCGCACGCCGTCCACTCGTCCCTGGTCGAGCGCATGCGATGAAACTTCCATCGCGACGTGGCTCGCACCGGCGTCCAGCACGGCGCGCAACTGCCGATGCAGTGTGATGACGTCCGGCGTCGTCAGGGTCGCACCCGCGACCCGTGGCGGAAAGCCCGCACCGAGCGTACCGAGGTAGGCGCCGCGCCGCGCGAGCCGTTCAACCGCGCTCGCGAGCAACCACGCGCAGGTGGTCTTGCCGTTGGTGCCGGTGACGCCGGCGACCGTGAGTCGCGACGACGGCGAACCGAAGTAACGATCCGCGATGCCGCCAAGCCGGTCGCGGAGCTGCCGCACTGCAATGTAGGCAATCTCGCCGCCCGCCGCTTCCGGCAACCGGCGCTCCGCGGGATCCCACAGCACGGCGCGCGCACCGCGTGCAATCGCCTGTGCCGCGTGCTCGAGGCCATGCCGGCTGCCGCCCTGCAGCGCGACGAATGCATCGCCCGCGCCCACCGCACGCGAATCCAGCGCGAGCCCGGTAACAACCAGTGGCGGCGCCGCTGCGATGCCGTCGAGCAGCGCATCGAGCCGCATCGGCGCACTCATGGTGCGGCCTCTGCCAGCTTCACCGGCGCGAATCGCCCGAGATCATCCGGCGCGACCGACATCAGCCGCAGGGCGCCGGCCACAACCGCCGAGAACACCGGGGCTGCAACATCGCCGCCGTAGTACTCCGCGCCGGTCGGCTCGTCGATCATGACGACCACGGCCAACCGAGGCCGCGACGCGGGCACCAGGCCGGCAAACACCGATAGATAACGATCGGTCGAATAGCCTCCGGCGGTGGCCTTCCAGGCGGTGCCGGTCTTGCCGGCAACGCGATAGCCGGGGACGGCCGCCTTCACTCCGGTACCGGTGGGTTTCACGGCCTGCTCGAGCAGGCCGATCAGGTCGCGTGCGACCCGTTCGGACAGCACGCGCCGGCCGGGGACCGGATCCAGGATGCGGCGGAAGCTGATCGGACGATGCAGGCCTTCCGCGCCGATGGTCGCGTAGGCCTGGGCGAGCTGCAGCGGCGTCACCGAAAGGCCATAGCCATAGGACATCGTCGCAATGTTGATCGGCCGCCAGTGTTCGACGCCCGAGAGCAGGCCCGCGGATTCACCCGGGAATCCGCTCGCCGACACGACGCCAAACCCGAGCGCACGCAGCGAGTCGTGCAGCTGCACCGGCTCGAGCGACAGGGCGACCCTCGACATCCCGACATTGCTCGAACGCGCGAGCACGTCCGCGAGATCGATGGTGCCGAGATCGTGCTTGTCGCGGATCGTATGGTTGGCGACCCGGAACGGCGTGGTGTCGACCATCGAATCGGTCCGGTAGCGGCCCGAGGCGAGCGCTGCCGCCATCACGAATGGTTTGATGCTCGAACCCGGCTCGAAGATGTCGGTCGCCGCGCGATTGCGGTAGCGCGCAACTTCATACTGCGCTCGATCATTGGGATTGAACGCCGGCTGGTTGACCATCGCGAGCACTTCGCCGGACGTCACATCGATCACGATCACGGAACCCGCGTGCGCGCGGTGGCTGCGGGTTGCGGTCTTCAGTTCGCGATAGGCCAGATACTGGATGCGCAGGTCGAGACTGGTGTGGAGGTCCTCACCAGGACGCGGCGCCAGAATGCTCTCGACGTTTTGCACGACGCGGCCGTGACCGTCCTGGATCACGCGTTTCTGGCCGTCCAGCCCGGCAAGTGACTGGTCGTAAGCCAGCTCGAGACCTTCCTGGCCGGCCTCGTCGAGATTCGTGAAACCGAGCAGGTGGCCGGTGACTTCGCTGTTCGGGTAGTAGCGGCGGTATTCGCGCAGCAGGTAGACGCCGGGAATGCCGAGCGACTTGATCTTCGCGGCTTCGGCCGGCTCCAGATGACGTGCGACATAGAGAAACTGACGGTCGAGATTGCTGGTGACGCGCTGCGCCAGCCATTGCTTGTTGCGCTTGAGCGCGCGCGCGAGCCGCTCGATGCCGTCGCTCGCTTCGGCAATCTCCGGCGGGTTGACCCACACGGTATCCACCGGCGAACTGACAGCGAGCGGCTCCCCGAAACGGTCCAGCACTGCGCCGCGGTGCGCCGGCATCCGCGCGACGCGCGCATGGCGCATGTCGCCCTGTTCGGCCAGGAACTGCTGGTCGAGGACCTGCAACTGGACCGAGCGCGAGAACAATGCCAGCGCGACGAGCGCCAGCGCGCCGGTCAGGATCCGGGCGCGCAGGCGGAACTGGGCCGCATCGAATTCGACTTCGCCGTCACGACGCCTCATGGCGTCACGATCCGCACTTCGTCCGGTCGCGGCGTGACCATGTCGCGCCGCTCCCTGGCCATGCGTTCAACGAAACCGTGATTGGACCAGGCACTCTGTTCGAGCTGCAGCCGGTTCCATTCGATGTTGAGGCCGTCGCGTTCCGCGGACAATTCTTCAAGCTGCACGAACAAGGTGCGCGCCTCGTGCCGGGTGCGCACCACCGCGATTGCGGACCCAAGCACCGCGAGCCACAGCAGCGGCAGGCCCAGCATCATCCAGCGACGGCTCATGCGGAAAGCCTCTCGGCGGCGCGCAGCACCGCGCTCCTGGCGCGCGGATTGCGCCGCACCTCGTCCTGGTCCGCGAACACGGCGCGGCCGACCAGCGCAAGCCGCGGCCGGGCGGCCGGCGGCAATTCCGGCATGCCGGCCCAGGCCGGGTCTTCCCGCGATGCCGAGCGCAGGAAGCGCTTGACGATGCGGTCCTCGAGGGAATGGAAGCTGATGACCACGATCCGTCCTGCGCTGGCAAGTGCTGCGACCGCCTGCGGCAGCGCGCGCTCGAGCTCGCCGAGTTCGTCGTTCACGTGGATGCGCAGCGCCTGAAAAGTGCGGGTCGCGGGATTACGACCCGGTTCCCGGCCCGGCACGCTGGCTGCGATGATGCCGGCGAGCCGACCCGTGGTTGCGATCGGTGCGGTTTCGCGTGCTGCGACAATCGCGCGCGCAATGCGCCGCGCGTGGCGCTCCTCGCCAAGGCGCGCGATCACCATGAAGATCTCCCGCTCGCCGGCGCGTGTGAGGAAGGAGCCCGCCGATTCACCGGAATGCGGATCCATGCGCATGTCGAGCGGCCCATCGCGCAGGAAGCTGAATCCGCGCCGCGCCTCGTCGAGCTGTGGCGAGGAGACACCGAGGTCGAACAGGATTCCGTTGACGCTGCCCGCAGCAACGTGCTGCGCGAGCTCCGAGAATCTTGCCTGGATGAATTTCGCGCGAGGATCGTTGGCGAACAGCCTGGCCGCCGCAGTGCTGGCTTCCGGATCGCGATCGAGTGCAATCAGTTTCCCCTCTTCCCCAAGCCGGCCAAGGATTGCCCCGGCATGGCCACCACGACCGAAAGTCGCGTCCACGTAGCAGCCGTCTGCGCGGATCGCCAGCGCATCAAGCGCGGCGTCCAGCAGCACCGGCGCGTGTTCCCCGCCGCCCGGCTCCACACCCGGCGCGCCGCTCACGGCGCGCCCATCACAACGACAGCGAACTCAGTTCCGCCGGCAATGAGACCGACGATTGCTCGCCGTTCAACCATTGGTCGCGACGCTCGTCCCAACGCAGTTCGTCCCACAGTTCGAAACGGTTGCCCTGGCCGATCAGCATCGCGTTGCGATCGAGATGCGCGAACTCGCGCAATTTCGGCGGCAGCAGCAAGCGTCCGTGTCCGTCGAGCTCGACGTCGGTCGCGTGACCGACCATCAGTCGCTGCAAGCGCCGCGCGTGTTCGTTGAGCGTCGGCAGACGCATCAGCTTGCGTTCGATTTCTTCCCAGTCCGGCAGCGCATAAATCAGCAGGCACTGATCGCGGTCGATCGTCACGATCAGCTGCGCCGCACCGCGTTCAGCCAGACGCTCGCGATACCGGGTCGGCATGACCATCCGGCCCTTCGCGTCGAGCGTTACCTTGGTTGCACCGCGGAACATCAGTTAAAACGGGACCTTGTCCCATTTCCTCCCACTTTTCCCCACTCGCCGCCACTATAGGCAGGCATCTGGGATGGGTCAACGGCCAGCGTCAAAAAAATTTGTGACGCGTCAATCACTTAGAGACGATCGCGACAGCCCATTCGAGGCCGGCGATGAATCAGAAAATCAGCGGGTTACGGGTCGCTCTTACAGCGACTTCTGAGGAAGGGTCGATTCTTGTTCTTACTGAGACGAAAAAAGGAGTCGGCCGATAAGCCGGGTTCTGTCGTGGGCAACCATTCATCTGGGATGCACGTTGCCGTACACCTCAAGCGACCTACCCGGAAGCACGCACGGGCCGTGCGCTGCGGCTTGCGCCGCTTGCTTCCCTATTTGGCCTTGCTCCCAGCGGGGTTTGCCTTGCCGTCGCCGTTACCGTCGACGCGGTGCGCTCTTACCGCACCATTTCAACCTTGCCGTCGTGCTTGCGCACGCTTGGGCGGTTTCTTTTCTGTTGCACTTTCCGTGGGCTCGCGCCCCCCAGGTGTTACCTGGCGCCGTGCCATATGGAGCCCGGACTTTCCTCCATTTCCTTGCGGAAACAGCGATTGCCTGGCCGACTCCCAGAGACAACATAGAGGGTCCGGGGGTAGGTCTCAAGTGGCATCGGGAGGTGCTTGTTTCGCAAGCGCGAGGGCACGCGTGTAGGCGTCATTACGGCGTACGCCGGTCAGCCGGGCCGCCGCCGCCGCCGCCGCCGAGGGCGGCAGGTATTGCAGCAGCACGGCCAGTGTTTCATCGAGCCGCGTGCCGCCCGGCGACACTTCGGCAGCACCCTCGACCAGGACCACGCTTTCGCCGCGGTGCATGTCCGCATCGCTCTTCGCCCGCGCGGCGAGCTCACCGAGACTGCCGCGATAAAACGTCTCGAAATGCTTGGTGAGTTCCCGCGCGACGCAGGCGCGGCGCGATTCGCCGCAGGCCGCAGCCAGATCCAGCAGGCAGTCGGCAATGCGATGCGGCGCTTCGTAAATCACCAGCGTCCGTGTTTCGGCCGCGAGTTCCGCCAGCCGGCGCCGGCGCGCAACGGCCCGCGAGGGCAGGAATCCCTCGAAACAGAAGCGATCACTCGGCAGTCCGGCCGCGGACAGCGCGGCAATCGCCGCACAAGGCCCGGGCACCGGGGTCACGACAATGCCTGCATCCTGCACCGCGCGCAGCAGTTGATAGCCTGGATCGCTGATCAGCGGGGTACCGGCATCGCTGACCAGCGCAATGCTCTCGCCCGCACGCAGACGCTCGACGAGCTCGGCGCAGCGGGCACGCTCGTTGTGCTCGTGCAGCGAAATCAGGGGTCGGTCGAGACCCAGTTCGCGCAGCAGTAACCCGGTGTGGCGGGTGTCTTCGGCCGCGACCGCGCTGACAGCAGCGAGAATCGTACGCGCCCGTGCAGAAATGTCGCCCATGTTGCCGATCGGCGTCGCAACGACATAAAGCACGCCCGCCTGCGCCACTATAATGACCTTCCACGACCGCACCGGGCGGTCGGATGATCCTCGCCAAGGGCCGCTGCCGATGCAAGCGAATATCCGACTCGCCAGGAATCTCATCGCCAGTTGCCTGATCGCGACCCTGACCGCGGCCTGCCAGATACCCGGGCTGCAGGCGGCCGGCGGCCCGGACGCCGCCGCCGATCGCGCCGCCGGCCAGTCGCGCAAGGGCGACCATGCCGCGGCGGCGCGCAGCTACGAAACGGCCGCCAGGAGCGCAGCGGAAGTCGACCGCAATGCGTACTGGCTTGCGTCCGCCGCCGAGTGGATTGCGGGCGGCGATGCCAATTCGGCCGAGGCTGCCATGGTGATGCTGACGCCGCCGATTTCGGCCGCCGATACGCGCGAACGGCAGCGCCTCGAGACCGAGATCGCGCTCGCGCGTGGCGACCTGAAACGCGCGGCTATACTCATGCGCGATATTCCGGAAGGCGATGACGCCGCCGTGCTCGCGACCCGCGCGCGGGTGCAGTTCGGCAGCCTGCAGCTGCCCACCGCCGTAACGACCCTGATCGCACGCGACCGCCTGCTGACCAGCGCTGCTGAACAGCAGGAGAACCAGCGTTTCATCATCGACGGCATCGGCATGGCGCTCGCGCGTGGCGCCGATGGGCGGGCCCCGGCCGGTTCCGATGCGCTGCTCGCAGGCTGGCTCGAACTCGGACGCATCATTGCCGATGCCGAGGCAGGCGCACTCGGTGCGCCGCGGCGCCTGCAGACCTGGCGCGAACGCTATCCCGCGCATCCCGCGAATCCAGCACTGTGGCGGGGCCTGATCGAGCGGCCGGCGGCGGCTGGCGACCTGCCGCGTCAGATTGCGCTGCTGCTGCCGTTGTCCGGGCGCGCCGAGTCCGCCGGCCGCGCGGTGCGGGATGGATTCCTCGCCGCCTACTATGAGGACGGCGGCGCGGCACGGCCGCGGCTTCGCATCTACGATGTCGCCGCCCGCGACGCGCCATCAAGCTATCTCCAGGCACTCGGGGACGGCAGCGATTTCGTGGTCGGTCCGCTGACCCGCGAGGAGGTCGCCGCGCTGGCGACACTCGCCGACGGACGCGCGACGACGCTCGCGCTTAACTTCCTGCCGGACGGAGTCGAGGTGCCGGACCGCTTTTACCAGTACGCGTTGTCGCCGGAAGACGAGGCACGCCTCGCAGCGCGCCGCATCGTGGCCGATGGCTGGACCAGCGGCGTGACACTCGGGCCGCAGTCAGACTGGGGCAAGCGCGTGCAGGCTGCATTTGCCGAGGAATTCGCCGCGGCCGGCGGACAACTGGTGGATCACGCCGATTACCCGGCGGCGACCGCCGATTTCAATGATCTGCTAAGAAGGCTGTTGCGTACTTCAGGCCAGCGCGGCAGCACGCCACGCGTCGATGCGCAGTTCATCTTCGTTGCCGCGCAACCCGTGCATGGCCGTCTGATCCGCACCCAGCTGCGCTTTAACTATGCGAGTGCGCTGCCGATGTACTCAACCTCGGACATTTTTGACCAGTCGGGTCAGGGCAACATCGATCTGGACGGAGTGATATTCCCGGACATGCCCTGGGTGCTAGATCCCTACGGCGTGCCTGCCGCCGCGCGCGAATCTGCCGAACGCGCCCTGCCGGGACGCTCCGGTCAGCTCGGGCGCCTGCACGCCTTCGGTTATGACGCGTTCCGGATGATCGGCGAGTTGCGGCGCCTGCGCGCCGGTGGCACGAGCCCATTGCCCGGCCTGACCGGCCGGCTCGCCATCGACAGTCGCGGCCGGGTGCACCGCGAACTCGATTGGGCGCAGGTCGTGAATGGCCGGCCCAACCTGCTGCCGCCACCCATGTCGACCGGCCCGGCGCCGTGACCGGCGCACCGCACCTCGAAATCGGCCGCGCGGCCGAGACTGCCGCGGCACGCCATCTGGAACGCGCGGGCTACCGGATACTCCAGAACAATTTCCGCGCGAAAGGCGGCGAACTCGACGTGATCGCTCTCGATGGTCGCGCGCTCGCGATCGTCGAGGTCCGCTACCGCGCTGACGACCGCTATGGCGGCGCCGCCGCCAGCATCACGCCCGCCAAGCGGCGCCGCATCGTCAATGCTTCCCGCGCGCTGCTCGCGACCCACCCGGTGCTCGCGAAATTGCCGGCGCGCTTCGACGTCGTCGAAGTCACCGGCCCCGCCGACGCCCTCGCCTGCCACCTGATCCGCGGCGCCTTCAGCCTCTAGCACCGCATTCCAGCCCCACGAGCGAGGTGGCGGGGTTCTCGCGAGCAAACTCGTAAGTTCCGGCGGAGTTTGCGAGCGAGAAACCCCACCGGATCCCGCTCGTGGCGCTGGAACAGCGACACGCCGGATCCCGCTCGTGGCGCGCTGGCGTTGCGGTTACTTGACCACGCGCAGCTTGGGCCGGCTGCCGGTGTCGTCGGGACTCGGCACCGGCGGCGGCGATTCGCCTTCTTCCTGGAACAGCATCCCCTGGCCTGTTTCGCGCGCATAGATGCCGAGCACTGCGCCAACCGGCACCCGAACCTGCTGCGGCACTCCGCCGAAGCGGGCGCTGAACTCGATCCAGTCGTTGCCGAGCTTGAGGTCCTGCGTTGCCTGCCAGCTGACGTTGAGCGTGATGCGCCCGTCGCGCACATAGGATTTCGGCACTTCCGCGCCGGCAATGCCCGCGTCGATGACCAGATGCGGCGTCTGGTTGTTGGTAGTCATCCACTCGTGCATCGCACGAACCAGATAGGGCCGTCGCGACGTCTGCGGTGCGGCCATGGTGTCAGGACCTCATCACCGCGGCAGGCAGGTCACTTCACGTCCTTCCAGTATTCCTTGTAGAGGAACCAGGCGAAGGCAGTGAACATCAGCAGGAACAGGACCACCCAGATGCCGAGCGCCTTGCGCTTGGCCTTGGCGGGCTCGGCGACGTATTCGAGGAAAGCGACCGTGTCCCGCACGAATCCGTCGAATTCTTCAGCATTCAACTCTCCCGGTGTCGCCAGGTCGAGACCGACCAGATGCTGGACCTGCTTGCCGTCCGCGCCCTGCGTCGATTCGTAACGCGGCGCCTGCACGCCCTGCAGGGCCGCGAGCACATGCGGCATTGCGGTCTGCGGCAACACGGCGTTGTTGGCGCCGCTCGGTCGTGTCGCATCGTCGTAAAACGATTTCAGATAAGTAAAGACGTAGTCCTTGCCGCGGCTGCGCACGATCAGCGACAAGTCGGGCGGCGCATTGCCGAACCACAGGCGCGCCTGCTCGGGGGCCATCGCCGACAGCATCGGATCAAAGACCCGCGTCCCGGTGAACATCAGGTTGTCGCGCAACTCGTCCTCGGTCAGCGCCAGGTCCTCGGCAAGCTGGCTATAGCGCATGTATTTCGCGGCATGGCAGCCGAGGCAGTAATTGACGAAATTGCGCGCGCCGCGCTGCAATGACGCAAGACTCGCGACATCCGTATGCGCCTTCTGCAGCGGATAGCCAGCGGTCGCAGCAGACGCGGCGCCGGCCGCGCCGAGTGCCAGCAGCACGAACAGCCCGCGGAGTGACCTCACCACGTCACCCGCGACGGTTCCGGCTTGTGGCTGTCGATGCGCGAATACCAGGGCATCAGCAGGAAGAACAGGAAATAAATGATCGTGCCGATCACCGACATCACCGTGAATGGCGACACCGCGGGTTTCAGGCCGCAATAGCCCAGCATGATGAAATTGGCGGCAAACACCAGTAGCGCCAGCTTGTAGAGCGGGCCACGGTAACGGATCGACTTGACTGGCGCGCGATCGAGCCAGGGCAGGAAGAACAACAGCAGGACTGCCGCGAACAGCACCAGCACGCCCCAGACCTGGGTACCCGCGAAGGCCGGCACGGCGCGCAGCATTGCGTAATAGGGAGTGAAGTACCACACCGGCGCAATGTGCTCCGGGGTCAACAGCGGGTTTGCCGGCTCGAAGTTCGGCGCTTCAAGGAACAGCCCGCCCATCTCCGGTGCGAAGAACACGACTGCTGCGAACAACACCATGAAAACGCCGAGGCCGAAGATGTCCTTGACCGTGTAGTAGGGATGAAACGGAATGCCGTCCAGCGGAATGCCGTCCCGGCCTTTCGACTTCTTGATCTCGATGCCGTCCGGATTGTTCGAGCCGACTTCGTGCAGCGCGAGGATGTGCGCGACCACCAGGAAAATCAGCACCAGCGGCAGCGCCACGACGTGCAGCGCGAAGAAGCGGTTCAGCGTGATATCGGAAATGAAGTAGTCGCCGCGGATCCACTCGACCAGCCCCTCGCCGATCACCGGGAACGAACCGAACAGCGAGACGATCACCTG
>JANNTO010000213.1:0-13411 GCA_031403675.1 Gammaproteobacteria bacterium
CGCCGGCAATGCGCTGTCACTCGCCGCGATGCGCGCGACTCTCGGTCAGGTGATGACCGACGATGCATTCGTACAAATGATCGTGCTCGGCGAGCGCTTCGAGCAGGGTGTGCGCGGCGTGATCGAGTCGCGTGAACTCCCGTGGCACGTCGTGCGCCTCGGCTGTCGTGTCGAGTACCTGTTCCGCCCGGATGTGGCCCGAAACGGCGCCGAAGCTGCCGCAGGACAGGATGAACGGCTCGATCCGTACATCCATCTCTACCTGCTGAACCGGGGCATCTTGATGACGCCCTTTCACAACATGGCGTTGATGTCGCCAGCGACCAGCGCCGACAATGTGGACCGGCATACGCGGGTCTTTGCGGAAATGGCGGACGAAATCATCGCGAATGAAAATCGCGTAGCCAGCTGACGAGCTCTTCGGCAGGCATTGGCTGCGCCAGGTGAAACCCCTGGATCGCGTCGCATCCGATTGCAACGAGTTGACGCACCACCGCATCCGACTCCACGCCCTCGGCCACCGTCCTGGCGCCGAGCGCGTGTGCGAGATTGATGATGCCGGCCACCACGGTCGGATCGGCCTCGAGCTTGCGCATGAAAGACCGGTCGATCTTGACCTCCTGAAACTCGACCGCATCGACGCGGCTCAGTGAGGACTCTCCCGTGCCAAAATCATCGATCGAAATCGTGAAACCGTGCGTGCGAAGTTCCTTCAACGTGCGAGACTCCAGTTCCGCTTGCTGACCTACGGCGCTCTCGGTGACCTCGAGCGTGAAATGCATGGGACTGCGTCCGTGCGCTGCGGTCACGCGGACGAGCCGTTCCGGGAAATCCGCCTCGCGAAGATTGCAGATCGATATGTTCACGGCGACACCAAGCTCTATTCCCTGCGCTGCCCAGCGGGCTGACTGGCCGACGGCGAGCTCGAACACATGCATCGTCAGGGCTTGCATCACCGGCGTGGGCTCAACCAGCGGGATATAGTCCGCGGCGGGCACTGTCGAGCCATCCTCCAGGCGCCATCGCAACAGCGCCTCCACCCCGTCGATCCTGCCGGTCCCCAGGTCGAGTTTCGGCTGGTAGTTCAGGTCAAACTCGCCGTCATGCATTGCGCGGCGAAGCCGGCGTTGCAGGGGAATCTGACGGGCATCATAGAGATCAGCCAGCGCCCGTGAGCCACGGAGGACACTCGGCAGCAACGCAAGATAAAACAACAGTGCCGCGACCACGATGACGATGGTCAGATTCCGGGTTCGGTAATCGATCGCTTCCTCGACCGCTTCGTACGGCAGATGCACTTCCAGCACGCTGCGGGGCTGCCGATCCCCCGCCAGCTCGATCGGCACGTAGATCTCGAGCAGGGGTTCCGTGTCCGCACCGCCCGAGAGCCGCGACGCGATCACCCCACCGAAGGCCTTGCGCAGCGCAACCTCGTTCGGCACTGCGCGCGCGAATTCGCGGTCGCTCGAGTACAGCAAATTGAGCTCAGGGCCCCACAATCTTGCGACTTGCAGGGATTCGGAATCCTCGACAACGCCATCGAGGTCGCCAGGCGTTTCGGGCGCCAAGTTTTGGCCAGAGTATTCCTCCTCGCCTATCTCAAGCTCGGCGAACAGCTGGCCCATTTGTTCGGCGCCCGACAACGCGGCGTCGCGAATGCTGTCGTGGAGGAGCCGTCCAAGACCCACCGCCAGCGACGTCACGAAGACAGCAACGAGCACGCTGAAACCCAGAAGCAAGAGGATCCTGGTTGGAAACCCCCGATAGTGCTGGGGCGAACCATGCTGCATGTCGCGATAGTGGCACAGCCTGGTTCACAGTCGTTGAACTCGCGCGCGAACGGCCGCAGCGCGTTGTCCCTGTCGTTGTGACGCGCGTCACTCCCTGCGCACAACCCGCTGATGGATTCGGTGTGCTTCGGTTGCGTCACACTCCGGGCGCGGCGGCGTGCGTCATATTCTGTCCTATTGGCCGGATATCCGGCCTGGATCATGAAGATACGCGCCAAAGTCGTTGCGCTGCTTGCGGCAGTTTTTGTCGCGCTCACTTTCGTCGAGTGGGTCGTCGGGCAGGCGTTGCTGTTGCCGCTCTTTGAGGAAATCGAACACGATAACGCGCGTATCGCGATGAAGCGCATCGATTACAGCGTCCATCAGGCACTGAGCGGGATCGGGGTATCTGCAGCGGACTGGGGCAACTGGAAGGACACCTACCAGTTCATCGTGGATCACAACCCGCAGTTCGAGCTGGACAACTTGAGCGAAGCCGCGATGCAGCAACTGCGCCTGACAGCGCTCGCGTTCGTCGACCCGAGTGGCGAAATCGTCCTTTCAAAGGCGTTCGATCCCGAGTTGGAAGCCATCCTGCCTCTGGACCTGTTTCCGCAAAGCTCCCTGCCAGACAACTTTGTGTGGCGGGAGAATCTGCAGAGCGGCCTCCCGGCACAGGGTCTGATCGCGACCGATCAGGGCGTGCTGCTTGCTGCGGTCGCGCCAATACTGGACGGCTTTGGCCAGGGACCATCGCGCGGCATGGTTTTGATGGGGCGGCTCCTGACCGACGCAGAGGTTGCTGAAATCGGCGCGCGGGCTCAGACCAGTGTCGCGCTGGTGGCAGTTCGCGGCGCCGCAGGGCGCGCCGGCGAGCTGCTGCGACTCGAAGGTGAAACGGTCGCGAACGAGACCATCTCGATCAACGGCGACACAACCGAAGTGTTCCGCGTATTCAGCGACATCTATGGCGCACCGGTCATGACCTTGCGCGTCGACGTCCCGCGCACGATCAGCGCGGGAGCCGATACCACGGTTTCCTACGTGCTGGCATTTACCGTGGGCGCAGCCATCGTCGTGCTCTTGATTCTCCTGATTTCGCTCGACCATACGGTGTTGACACCGCTGGCCAAAGTAACCCGTCATGCGGTGCGCATTGGCGCAGGCGATGACCTGACCACGCGGCTCAATCTCAGCCGGCGCGACGAGATTGGCGCGCTCGCGACCGAGTTCGATCGCATGGTTGCACAGGTCGCCGCGTCGCGCCGGCAACTCATCGACCACAGTTTCGATTCCGGCAAGGCAGAACTCTCCCGTGGCGTGCTGCACAACATCGGCAACGCGATCACGCCGCTGCGCGTCCGGCTGGCCAGGTTGCGCGATCGCCTGCGCGCGGCACCGACCGCGGACGTCTCACGCGCGCTCGCAGAGCGCGGCCAGGAACCCGATGGGTCGTCTCGCCAGGCGGATCTCGACGAGTTCCTGCGCCTCGCGAGCGGCGAAATGACCAGCCTGGTCCTTGAGGCGACTGGCGACGTCGATGTCATCACGAGGCAGACCGACGTCGTGCAAAGCGCATTGGCCGAACAGTCACGGTCCGCGCGCACGCCGGCCGTGCTCGAGGCCGTCGAGCTTCCGGCCATTATCGAACAGAGTCTCGAGATCGTCCCGGACCAATGCCGCGAGCAGGTCAGCATCATGCTTGATCCGTCAGTGCAGGCAGTTGGCACCGTTCATGTCGCACGCACCGTGCTGCGGCAGGTGCTGCAGAATCTGATCGTCAATGCCGCGGAGGCCGTCCGGGCGGCGGGTCGCGAGCGCGGGACCGTGCGATTTTTCGCAGCACTGGTGCGTGACGACGACCAGTACCAGTTGCATCTGGACTGCACGGACACCGGTGTTGGCATCAGCGCCGGGAATCTCGAGCGCGTATTTGAAAAAGGCTACTCGACGAAATTCGATAGCGGCAACATGGGAATCGGGCTGCACTGGTGCGCTACGTCCATCAACGCCCTCGGTGGCCGGATCTGGGCGACCAGCGACGGTCATGACCGTGGCGCCACCCTGCACCTGGTCATTCCAGTTCCCGCTCCAGCAGCCGAAACCAACAGCCAGGCCGCCTGAGGACACATATGGCAGATTCAACTCGTGCACCGATTCGCGTCCTTGTCGTTGACGACGAGGCGGCGATCCGTGACGCTTACCTGCAGATTTTCAGCGAGCCGGAGCCGGACGCCCAGAACGTCGCGCGCCGGCAACTGGGTGCGAAGCTGTTTGGCGGCGATGGGACCAAACAGCCGGAACGTCTGCCGACCGCGGCGCCGACCTTTGACGCGGTGTTCTGCGACGGCGCGGAAGCCGCGGTCGAGGCAGTCAAAGTGGCGCTCGACGCGAATCAACCATTTGCTGTGGTATTCCTCGATATGCGCATGCCGCCCGGCCCGGATGGCGTGTGGGCCGCAGGCCGCATCCGGGAACTGGACCCTGCCATCGAAATCGCGGTGTGCTCGGCCTACTCGGACGTTGACCCTTGCGACATCGGCGGGCGCGTTCCGCCCGAGGACAAGTTGGCGTACCTGCAGAAGCCATTTCATCCGCACGAAATACGGCAGTTGGCCATCGCGCTGGCGAGCAAGTGGCGCGCGGAACGGCATCTTGCGCGCCTCGCCTACTTCGATTCGCTGACCGGCCTGCCCAATCGCGAGCAGGCGCACACCCGCCTTCGCTCAGCGCTCGAGACGACACAGCAGCAAGGCAGAATGCTGGCCGTGATGTACATCGACCTCGACAACTTCAAGCGCATCAACGACACACTCGGTCACTCGGTCGGCGATGAAGTGCTGAAAGTTGCTGCCGATCGGCTGCGCAAGTCGTTGCGGCGCGTCGATCACCGTGACTCCAATGGGTCGATGAGCGAGCGGCCTGGCGACGTTGGTCGGCTCGGCGGCGACGAATTCATGGTCATCCTGCCGGACATCACCAGCTCCGAAGATGCCCGGTCGGTGGCCGATCGTCTGATCGCCGCGATTCAGCAGCCGATGCAGCTCTCGACCAATACAGTCACCATCACGCCGAGCATTGGCATCGCCATCTCACCGACCGATGGCACCGACGCCGCCGCATTGCTGCGCCATGGCGACCTCGCAATGTACTTCGCCAAGCGCCGCTGGCCGGGCTCGTACGCGTTCTTCGACGTATCGATGAATGAAGGCATGCTGCAGCGCTTCACCATCGAGGGCAAGCTGCGTGGCGCACTGGAACGCGGCGAACTGTCCCTGCACTACCAACCGCAGATCGAAATGTCGACCGGCGACGTCGCCGGAATGGAAGCCCTGCTGCGCTGGACCAATGACGAGCTCGGCGTCGTGCCGCCGATGGATTTCATCCCAATCGCAGAGGATTGCGGGCTGATCGTTCCGATCGGCGAGTGGGTGCTGCGGACCGCCTGCGCGCAGGCCAAGAAATGGCACGATGAAGGCCTCGCCGTGAAGCGCATCGCCGTCAATATCGCGGGCCAGCAGTTTGCAATGCCCAACTTCGTCGAGCTGGTCAGCAATATCCTTGCGGAAACCGGACTCGAGCATGGGATGCTCGAGCTCGAGATCACTGAAACAATGGTATTGACGGATGAAGCACGCACCGAAAAGCTGCTTGCCGAGCTGCACGCCATCGGCGTGACCGTCGCCATCGACGACTTCGGCACCGGCTACTCGAACTTTCAGCGTCTGCAGCACCTTGCAATCGACCGGCTGAAGATGGACCGATCCTTCGTCCGCGATCTCACCGAAAGCGCGGATGACGGCGCCATCGCGGCAGCGATCATTTCCGTGGCCAAGGCTCTCAAGGTCGGCGTCGTGGCTGAGGGCGTGGAAACGTTTGCCCAGCTGCGCTTTCTGCAGGATCAAATGTGTAATCAGGCGCAGGGATTCCTGATGAGCCGGGCGCTGCCAGCCAGCGAGGCCCGACTCCTGTTGCAGCGCGCGACCGAGAAGTTCGACGGCAGCCGCACGCAGCGCATCAAGCGCCTGAGCGAATAGCGACGCCTACGCCGGTTGGTGGTCGAGTGGAGTTCTCTATGGCACGACTGGCAGATCAATCGCCGTCGGATACTCCGCCGTCAGCCAGATTCGTTGCGTCGCCTTCACATAGCTCTCGGGCGGCGCAAACATGATGTTGGTCACGAAGGTCTGCGGGTTGCGATCATAGAGCGGAAACCAGCTCGACTGGATGTGCACCATGATCCGGTGTCCCGGCAAAAACGTGTGACTGACCTGTGGCAACCGAATCTGGTACGGCAGCACCTTGTTCGGTTTGATCGCTTGTGCCGTCGAGAAATCCTCGCGAAACCTTCCGCGCAGGATGTCCGCCGAGAGCATCTGCTGATATCCGCCGAGTTTCGGATTCTCCGGCACTTCGTCGGGCCACACGTCAATGATCTTGACGACCCAGTCGGAATCGCTGCCGCTGGTCGAGGCAAAGAGATTCGCGATCGGTTCCCCGGCGACACGCAGCGGCTTCTTGAGCGGATCGGTCGAATAGACCAGCACGTCGGTCCGTGATGCTGCATGACGCTGGTCGTCCACCAGCCACTCGCCCCAGGTCGATTGCGGATCGGAATTCGACAGCGTCGGCTGCTGCCGATACGGCACTGGCTTGGCGGGATCGGAAACATACTCGTCGTACTTCGTCGTGCCTGGTTGCGCCCGATCAAAATCAAGCCGGCCGCCCGGCTGCAGGTAGAGCAGGCGCGATTGCGCCGGACATCCGGTAGCGCAGGACCGCGGCCATTGGTGATAAGAGTGCCACTCATTGGCGCCGGTCTCATAGGCCAGCACGCGCGGCACGACTGGATTAGGCGCGTCCTTCAGGTAGTGATCCAGGAACGGCTGCATGATGTTCCGACGAAACCAGCCGCCCGTATCGCCTTCGAACTGCATCGGCCCGAGTGAGCGCGCATCGCGTCGTCCCTGGCCGTGATTCCACGGACCGAGCACCAGGTGCACGAATCGACCTTCGGGGTCCTTGGGTGCCAGGGCCTTGTACAGCGCCGGCCCACCATAGATGTCTTCCTGATCGAAGAGTCCGGCGACGATCATCATCGGCACTTGCAGCGGCTCTTTCGCCAGGAGCTTGTCAACCGCCTGGTTCTGCCACCACGCGTCGTAACTCGTATGCATCGAGACGTCGCGCCAGAAACCGAGCTGTTCGACTCCGCGCGAGGTCGCCATGGCTGCTGCGTTTCCGGCCCTCAGAAAACTTTCGTAAGTGTCGTATTCCCCGGACCACCACTTCTCCTTGCCGTCGCGCGTGGCTTCCTGGTCGTAGGTGAACTGCGCCATGCCGTCCTGCCGGAATGCGCCGTTGTGAAACCAGTCGTCCCCAATCCAGCCGTCGATCATCGGTGCGAACGGCACCGCGGCCTTGAGCGCCGGGTGCGGGCGCACCGTGGACATCACCGTGGTGTAGCCCTCGTACGAACCGCCGATCGTGCCGACCCGGCCATTGCTCTCCGGCACGTTCTTGACCAGCCACTCGATCGTGTCGTAGCAGTCGGTCGCATGATCGTTACTGGTCGGATTGAGCGGCCCGATGAGCGGCCGGTTCATCACGTAATCGCCCTCGGACCCGTATTTTCCACGCACATCCTGATACACGATGATGTAGCCGGCCGCGACCGCGCTGTCCATCATCGGTGGCACGACCGCGGCGAGATTCGGACTGCTGAAGCGCGCTACGCGAGCGGAGGCGTTGTAAGGCGTGCGCGCCAGCAGCATCGGCGCTTGTTTCGCGCTTTTGGGCACCAGGATGAAGGTCTTCAGCTTGACGCCGTCGCGCATCGGAATCATCTCTTCGCGCTTGACGTAGTTGAAGCTGTCCGTCTTCGGCTTGAAGGTTGCCGGGGTGTCGCTTGGCAAGGTGGTGACCGCTTGGTCGGCGAACGCCGTCGCGCAGCCGATCGACAGGGTGACCGCAAGAAAGCGAGCAATCCGATTGCTATTCCAGGACATCGACACTTGGCGTCTCCTGCACTCTCGTGCTATCCAATCCTCACAACGTTTGCCATTCCATCGGCCAGCGCGAGACTATCTCCTACCGAGGTCCCCATCAGCAAGCGCGCGATCGGCGCTACATACGAAATCGTGCCGCGGGCAGGATCTGCTTCATCCTCCCCGACGATCTGATATTCGACCCGCTCCCCGTCCTGCTTCTCGAGCGTGACAGCAGACCCGAATCGCACCGTATCGGTCGCCGCCGTGACTGCGACCACCTCGGCCGTGCGCAGGCGCGCCGTCCAGTACCGCAGGTCGCGCTGAACTCGCGCAACATCCGCCCGATCCTCTGCTGCACGGGCCACGGACAATGCGCTCTGCAATCGTTCGACGGTTGCCTCGATCTGGCGCAGGCCGGGGGGAGTTACCAGATTCCGATACGGGCTCAGCAAGAGTTCCGGCAGCTCCTCCCCTTCCGCGCCATCTGATTCCTTGACGAATGCCCGGCTCATGGTCTTACTGTAAGACTCGGAGCCGCTTCGCTTCAACCGGCATCGAATGCTTCGGCATGAGACGGAGACGCAGATGCACGAAATCCAGATTCGCAAGGATGATATTCGCGTGGCGCGCCTCGTCGATGTCGTGCCGGGACCGCTCGCCGATGGCGCCGCGCGCTTGAGGTTCGAACTGTTCGCCCTGACGTCCAACAACATCACCTATGCGGCAATGGGCGAAGGCATGCTCGGCTACTGGGATTTCTTTCCGGGTCCCGAGGGTTGGGGCCGCCCGCCAGTGTGGGGCTTCGCGACCGTCGTGCAGTCGAACGCGCCTGGCGTGCAGCAAGGCGAGCGGTTCTACGGCTACTTCCCGATCAGCGAGTCATTGGACGTCTTTCCCGCAAAAGCCGGGCCGCGCGGCTTCATGGACAGCGCGCCGCACCGTCGCACCAAGGCGTCGGTGTACAACCAATACCTGAACACGAGCGCGGATCCGGTCTACGATGCGGCGTACGAGCCCGAGCAGGCGATCTTCGGTCCGCTCTACGGCACCGGCTGGTGGGCGGCGGATTGCGTGCATCAGGGCCGGCCATCACCGCGGACCGTGGTGATTTCCAGTGCCTCTTCAAAGACGGCACTCGCTACTGCGCACCAATTGCGGCGTCTCGGCAGTGCGCGACTCGTGGCGCTCACCTCGGCACGAAATGTTGCGTACGTTCAGGATACCGGCCTCTATCACGAAACGTTTCCCTATGAGGCGTTCGCGTCGATCAATGCCGAGGCGCCGGCCGTGTACCTCGATTTTCTCGGACGCGATACGCAGACCGCTGCGGTGCATCGTGCGCTCGGTGCAATCCTGGTGCGCAGTATCCTCATTGGCGCAACCGATTGGGGCAGCAAGCCAGGTGGCGTCCGCCCGCCCAGGCTCGCACTCGCAGGGCCGAAGCCGGAATTCTTCTTCGTGCCGGACTATGCGTCGGTACGCATGAAGTCCGATCACACGCTCGGCCCGGCCATGCTCGCTGACCTGAAGACTTTCATCGCGGCTTCCCGCGACCTGGTCGTAGCGCGCAAGCTCGCCGGCACAACTGCCATCCTCGACGCCTGGACGCAACTGGCCGGTGGCGCGGTACCGCCGAGGGAGGGCCTGGTGCTCTCGTTCCAGCCTTCGTTTCCCCGCATCTCAATGCCGGGGTAGAGTCGGCTTCAGGGACCACGTGATTGCCGAGGGGTGAACAATGACATTCGCAATCTGGCATCGCATCTCAAGGCTTCTTGCCGCTGCGATCGTACTCGCAGCGTTTGCCGCGCCCGCTGCGCCGCACCCAGGCGACAAGGACGAGGTTGGATGTCATGTCGAACAGGCCAGTGACACCCAGCACTGCCACGACCGTTCAGGGAAGGTACTGCCTTGGCCGCCGGTCAAGAAAAGCCGTGCAGACATCTGCCACGATCGCGAATCCCAGTGGTACCTCCAGACGATTCACTTCGAACCCTTCAATACGATGAAGGAGTGCCTCGACAGCGGCGGACAGCTGCCAAGACCTTGAGGTCGCCGCACTCGTGGCGTTTCTGGCGTCCAGCGATGCCGCGCAGATCACCGGTGCGGCAATCCCGATCGATGGCGGCAATACGGCTGCGTAGACTGACTAGATCGGCCGGTCGATCGATTCCGCAAGCGGCGTGAAGAGCTTGGGTCCCTGCTCCGTCATGTACCAGCAATCTTCCATGCGGATGCCAAACTCGCCGGGGATGTAGATGCCGGGCTCGTCAGAGAAGCACATGCCGGCTTCGAACGGGGTCGCGTCGGCGCGCATCAGGTTGGGTGGTTCATGGCCGTCCATGCCAATGCCGTGTCCGGTTCGATGCGAGGTCCCGGGCAGGCCGTAGTCTTTGCTCCAACCCAGGTCTTCGTAATACGCGCGCACGGCTTGGTCGACTGCGCCGACGGGGATGCCGATTTTCGCGGTCTCAAGCGCGATCTCCTGGCCACGCTTCACGGTGTTCCACACTTCCCGTTGCCGAGGCGAAGGCTGGCCGTAGACCCAGGTTCTGGAGATGTCGGACGTGTAGCCGTGCACGGAATAGCCGGTATCCACGAGCACTGTGGACCCTGCGCGGATTTTTTGCGGCATCTCCGTGCCATGCGGATAGGCGCTCGCTTCGTTGAGCAGCACCAGAGCGAACAGGTACTTCCCACCCAGCGCCTCGGTCGCCGCGGTCATCATCTTGCTGATGTCGGGGCCGCCCATGCCGGCTTCGATTCGCCCGTGCACGTGTTTGAGTGCCGCCAACGTGACGTCGTTGGCGGCTTGCAGCAATCCAAGCTCTGCGGGCGATTTAATCATGCGGCAGGCGTTGACGAGTTCTTCGCCCGAAACGATCTCGCGTCCTGCGCCCTGCGCCCTCCTGACGTGATCGGTAATGAAAAAACGCGTCGTTGCCTCGACCGCAAGCGGACCCTGCACTGCCGATCGATCGCGCAAAGCGCCGGCGATCAGGGCGAACGGACTTTGATCCTCGTGCCAGGACCGAATGTCGGCATCGACCTTCATCAACTCCTGGATGGAGGGCACTTCGAAGAATGGGGTGACGACGACTGTCTCGCCCTCGGCAGGAATCAGCGCGGCGGTCGTGCGTTCGGACCTGTTCCAACGGATGCCGGTGAAGTATTCGAGGCTGGAGCCTGCCTCGACCAGTAGTGCAGCGACTCTTCGCTGCTGCATCAGGGATTGCAGCTTGGCGATACGAGCGGCGTGCTCCTGTGCCGTGATGGGCCGGACGTCCCTGGTGAGCGAGCTCAGGCTCTGAGCATGCGACTCGGTCGCCCCGGCTCGCGTGCCGGCAACCAGTGCAGCCCCCGCGGCCGTCATCCCGAAGAAGGCGCGTCTGGAAACTGTCGTCATTGGCGCACTCACGCGCCGAGCGCTCGCGGCAGCGCGGCCAGGAACCGGTCGACGTCGCGATGCACCCCGATTGTGACGCGAGCCCAATTGTCGTAGCCATCGAAGCGGCGACCGACCTTGATGCCATCGGCGAGCATGCGATCCTGGAACTGCTTCACCGGCGCTCCGGTGTCAAAAAACACGAAGTTGCCCATCGACTCGCTTCGCTGCCGCCCCATCCGATCGAGCGTCGCGTGCACACGCTTGCGGTCCCCGACCAGTGCGGCACGCGTTGTCTTCAGGAACGCATGGTCGTTGAAGCTCGCGAGCGCAGCCGAAACACCGGTCGTGTTCGGCCAGGTGAGCGAGAGTGCCGCGAAGCGTGGTGCGAGCGCCGCGGGCATGATCGCATAACCGATCCGAAGACCCGCGAGCCCGTGGATCTTTGAAAAGGTCCGCAACACGATCACGTTGGGGACGTCCTTCACGAGTCCTGCGGCCGTCGCGACACCCGTTTGATCGACGAAATCCATGTAGGCCTCGTCGACAATCACGATGCATTCTGCGGGAACCGAGCGGACGAAGCTTTCAAGCGCGTCGCGCGTGACCGCGGTCCCGGTTGGATTATTGGGGTTGCAGACGTAGACCAGGCGCGTGAGATCCGTGAGCGCAGCGCGCATGGCCGGAAGATCGTGGCGATGATTGCTGTCCGGCGCGACCCAGCGCAGTTTCAGGCCGAGATGCTCGGCAAATATCGGCAATTCCTCATAGGTCGGTCTGGCGGCGACGAGTTCGCCACCGCAGGTGGTGGTCATGGCGAGGAGGCCCGCCATCTTGAGCAGCTCACCGGATCCGGTGCCAATCACGATCTGCGAATTAGCGACGCCCACGTGTGCGGCGAGCTGACGGGTCAGCGTGTCAATCGTTTCGTCTGCATAGCGCGAGGCCTCGCCGACACTCGCAAGAATCGCTCGACGGGCCGCCGGCGAGGGACCGTAGGGATTCTCGTTGCCGTTGAGCCGGATCAGCCCCGACTGGTCGGTCGATGTGTTCGGTACTGCGGCGAGGACGCTTGAAGGAAGCGGAGCAAGCAGGACGGCCGCCCCAATCAATGCATCGCGGCGTGTCAGAAGCTGGCCAGAGCGCATGGGCATCTCCTCGGAAGCGGCGGAAAACATTTACAGCGACAAAGACTCGCCTACCAGACGCAACAACTCAGATCGCAATGCCGTTCGCAGTTCACGAGTGTCGGCGCGCCCTGCGAGGTTTTGCATCTCGAGCGGGTCCGCGTCGAGATCATATAGCTCGTCAAGTTCCGGGTACTGTACCCAGTGAATGAGCTTGTGCCGCTGCGTGCGAATCGCACGGTAGTCGACATCCAGGACCCACGGCATGGGCTGGTCGTGCGAGTAATACTCGACCAGTACCGATGATCTCCAGGAGTCCGTGGTCCGCGTCGCCAGCGGCACCAACGAGCGGCCCTGCAGATTCGGGGTTAGCGGAATACCGGCGAGCTGCAACAGCGTCGGCGCGATGTCGATCATGGAAACCAGGTCATCGACCTGGTCCCTTGGCTGGAACTGCGCGGGGTAACGGAACAGGAGCGGCGAGCGAATGCATTCCTCGTACGGAAACCGTCGCTCGACCGTCAGCCCGTGCTCGCCGAAGAAGTAGCCATTGTCGCTGGTGAACACGAACACGGTGTCGTCCGCCAGATTCTGCGCATCGAGCGTCGTGAGCAGGCGACCGATACTCTCATCTACCGCCAGCATCATCTCCGCCCGATCGCGAATGCCCTGTTGGTCCGCGCCTTCATTCATGGTCGCGCCGAACTCCCGCAGAGTGTCCGGCGAACTCTTGCGTTGCATGATCCGGCGCAGGACTTCGCTGCCGATCCGGCTTGCGTCCACAGGATCCGCGCTGCGCGCTTTCGGATAAACCTTGTCGGCGTATCGCCCGCGATGGCGCGGGGCAGCGAGATAGCCCATCGGCGCAGACATGTCGATGGAGGCATCGGCGCGCTGCACCGTATCCGGGTGAATCGCCTTGTGCCCGAGGAACAGGCAGAACGGCTTGCTACGATCCCGGCGCTTCTCGACGAAGTCCACCGCCCGATCGGTCAGGAGGTCCGTGATGTATCCGGACACCTGGTGCAGGCCGCCGTCCTCATACAGCTCGGGATCAACGATCTTGCCCTGTCCCGCGAAGCTCACCCAATAGTCATAGCCGGGCCGCGGCTTGGCGCTGTCTCCCATGTGCCACTTGCCGAT
>JANNTO010000214.1:0-1659 GCA_031403675.1 Gammaproteobacteria bacterium
GGCTATGCGCCCAGCTATGAGGTGGCGCTGGAGATCCTGAGCGAACTGCCCTATCGCCGCTGGCGTGATGCGAATCCGGAGGACACCATTCGCTTCCATGCCCTCAGGCTCCATGAGGGCGGCATCATTCAGACGAATCCGCAGAAACTGATCGAGCGCGGGACCGACTGGCGCTTTCTCAATGAGTTGAAGAAGGAACTGAAGGCCTGAACAGTTGCTGGATCGGCTGGCCCACCCGCCGGTCCAGCACATGGAGAGTGAGATGCCGACTGCAGCATGTGAACCTGGTTGTGAGAGCACCAAGCGACGCCAGTTCCTCGCCAGCGCGGCTGCGCTGGGCGGCACCTCCTTGCTTGGGCTCGCTCGTCCCGCCGCGGCGGAGCGGGCACTGGACGCCACGCGCATTCGCATCCCCGCCACGCCCGGGATCTGTGTCGTGCCGCAGTACGCCGCCGAGCCGCTTCTGCGAGCCGAGGGATTCACCGAGGTCGAGTACGCGAAGTACCGCAACATCACACCTTCAGCGCATGTCCCCACCGGGGAGGCGGACATGGCGATGGATGCCATCGGACCGGTGATCACCCAGATCGATGAAGGCCAACCGCTCGTCATGCTGGCCGGGATTCATCTGGGGTGCTACGAACTGTTCGTGAGCGAGCGCATCCGGGCTATCCGCGATCTGAAGGGCAAGCGCATTCCCATCAACGGATTCGGCGGTCCGCAACATGTCTTCCTCTCGGCGATGCTCGGTTACGTTGGCCTCGATCCTCGCAAGGACATCGAATGGGTCGACGCAGCGTTCCCGGAAGGGATGCAGATGTTCATCAACGGCAAAGCCGACGCATACCTCGGCTTTCCGCCCGAGCCCCAGGAACTGCGGGCCAAGCGGGTCGGCCGTGTGCTGATCAACACTGCGACCGATCGCCCCTGGGCGCAGTACTACTGCTGTGTGCTGGTCGCGCACCGGGACTACGTAAACCGATACCCGATCGCCACCAAGCGCGCCCTGCGTGCTTTCCTCAAGGCCAGCGACTTGTGCGCGCAGGAACCGGACCGCACCGCACGCCAGGCCGTCGACCGCGGCTTCGCGGCGAATTACGACTATGCAATCGATGCGCTGAAACAACTGCGCTACGACGCATGGCGCACCTATGACCCCTTGAGCACGCTGCACTTCTACGCGGTGCGCTTGCACGAACTGGGCATGATCAAGACCACACCCCAAAAACTCATCGAGCAAGGCACCGACTGGCGCTTCCTGAACGAGCTGAAGAAGGAGATGAAGGCATGAGCCGTCGACAATTTCTCCGGAAAGCCTCTGCCCTGGGCGTGGCGTCACTCTTCGGCTTGCCTGAAGTATCGAGAGCCGGACCGCGGCCGGAAGTCAAAAAAATCCGACTCATCCATTTTCCGGCCATCTGCCTGGCGCCGGGCTACCTGGCCGAGGAACTGCTGTACGCCGAGGGATTCGAGGAGGTGGAATACGTCGAAGTCACGATCAATACGACGGGCCCGTTCATCGCCGCAGGGCGTGTCGACATCTGGACCGATGCCGCGCCCAGCCTGGTGAATCTTCTGGACTCCACGAACGCCGCTGTTGCCCTTGGGGGCATCCACTCCGGCTGTTATGAGCTCCTGGCAAAAACCGGCGTGCGCACG
>JANNTO010000215.1:0-2757 GCA_031403675.1 Gammaproteobacteria bacterium
GGTGATCGCCGGCTCCGCCGTCTATGCCATCGCGACGAAGACCTTTCGTTGGGAAGGGTTTCGGGATACTGAGGACACTGCCAACCACATCGTCGGGGGCCTGCTGATGGGCTTCGGCGGCATCACCGCGCTCGGCTGCACCATCGGCCAGGCGATCTCGGGCTTCTCGACCCTTGCGCTTGGCTCGATCATCACGTTCCTTGCCATCGTGGCGGGATCCGCGGCGACGATGAAGTACCAGTACTGGCGGATGATGAGAGCGGGTTAAGGCAGAGGATCCGGGATTTCTTATCCGGCCATCAATTGTTTGACTTCCGGACTCCGGGTTGCGCCGCGCGCCCCGCGAGCGCAGCGCGGATGAAACGGATCGAAGCAGCGAGCACCTCGGTGCGCGCCTGGTGCAGCGGGTAATGCCCGCAGCCCGGGATGCGCAGCGTCTCCAGGCGGCCGGGCAGCAGGCGGGCGAGGGCCTCGAGCTGTGCTGCCGAGAAGAACTCGTCGTCCTCGCCCTGGATCGCGAGCACCGGGCAGCGCAGCTTGGCGACATGCTCCTCGAGTCCCCAGCCCGCTCCAGGTCCCTCGGCGGTCCAGACCTCCACCAACCGTTCGAAGAGTGCCTCGGTTCTCGCGCCGTGGTGCCTGCGCAGGCGCGCCTTGAGGTCGCCGTGCGCGAAATCGGCGACCTGCTCGCCGATCGCGGCGAGCGTCTTCGCCTCGCGGAACAGGTGCGGCGACAGCGCGATGACGCCGCGCACGCGCCCCGGAAAGGCACCGGCGTAGGCGAGTGCGATCGATGCGCCGTCCGACTGGCCGACGAGGATCGCGTCGCGCACGCCGGTTTTCGCCAGCACTTCGGGTAGCGAGCGTAGCGCCTCCTCCAGCAGATAGTCGCGCGAGTACGGACGCGTAAGTGGTTCAGACTCCCCGGAGCCCCAGCGGTCATAGAGCAACGCGCCCCAGCCCGTCGCGCGCACGAGCTGGTCGGGAAAATCGCGCCACAGCCGCACGCTCCCCAGGGCGTCATGCAGGAACACCAGCGTCGGCGCCTTGTCGGGCGCCGCGCCCCGCCAATGGCCGCGCAACTCGCGCCCTGCCGCACGCAGCGAGATTTGCGCGAGCGCGCTTTCGACGACTTCGCGGAAATCGAGCGGGCTCAGGCCAACGAGCTCGCACTCGCTGCGCGCGAAGAAGGCCTCCACCGCGGCGCCGGCCTCGGCCGCGGCGAGGCCGCGCAGGCTCGCCTCGAGATCGTAGACGATGCGCGGCGGGCTGACGAAGAAGTCGCCGGTGATGAGGACCTCGCGGATGCGATCGTGCGCCGGGCCCTCGAGCCGGATGTCGGCCCTGAGCAAGCCGCCGCGCCGCACGAGAGTCGCCGAGGCCTGGGGACCTTCGACCGCCGCAGCGTCGAGCAGGCGCACGAACTCCTCGGTGCCGAGTTGCTCGTCGTGCAGCCGGCGGGCGAGCGTTTCCTCGAACTCGGTTACCTCGCCCCATTGCGGCACGAGATGCAGATGCTCGCGGAAGCCCTCGAGAAGTGCGGCGTAGATCTCCTCGAGTGGCGGCACGCGGCCGAGCGCCTCACGCAGCGTGATGACGCGGCGCCGGGCGTCGTCGAGATCGCGCCTCGCAAGCTTCTCGACCGGCACCTTGAGCGCCTCGATCATGCGCGCCGGATCGAAGTCGATGTGACGAGTGCCCTGGAAGAAGAGCGTTGCGCCGTCGATCAACCCGCCGGTCCCGCCGATCTTCCGCCCGTGCACCTCGATGTCGTTGCGCGGGCGGAACTCGGCCGGAACGCCCAGGCGGCGCAGGCCGGCTGCCGCGGCAGTACAAATGCGCGCCGCAATCGCGGCGAGATCGGCGCCGAGACCTCGGCGCTCGAGGACCAGCTCCCAGCCGATCTGCCCTTCGTCGAGATACAGGCCGCCGCCGCCGGTGATGCGCCGCCCGACTTCGATGCCACGGCTGGCGCAGTAGTCGAGCCGCACCTCGTGGCCGAGGATCTGGTGCAGGCCGACGAGTGCCGAGGGGCGAAAGCGCAGGAACCGCGCGGTCTGCGGGATGCGCCCGGCATTGTGCGCCTCGATCAGCGCCTGGTCGAAAGCGACGTTCTCCCGGCCGCCGCGCACGCCGGTATCGATGACGCGGACCGGGCGTGCCACTAGAGGGTTCCCGGGAACGCGCCGCCGTCCATGAGCAGGTTCTGCCCCGTGATAAAGCCCGCATTCGCGCCGCACAGGAACGCGCAGGCGTCGCCGAACTCCTCGATGGTACCGAAGCGTTTCGCGGGATTGGCCTCGGCGCGCACTTTTGCCAGTTCGGCGGGTGTTTTGCCCAGTTTCTGCGCGTTGAAGGCGAGGTTGCCGCGCAGCCGGTCGGTATCGAACGGCCCCGGCAGCAGGCCGTTGATGGTGACGTTGTGCGCCACCGTCTGGCGCGCAAGGCCCGCGACGAAGCCCGTGAGGCCGGTGCGCGCGCCATTCGACAGGCCCAGCTCGCGAATCGGCATTTTCACCGCGCCCGAGGTGATGTTGACGATGCGGCCGAATTTGCGCGCGATCATTCCGTCCACCGTCGCCTTGATCAGCTCGATCGGGGTGAGCATGTTGCCATCCAGCGCCTTCAGCCAGTCTGCGCGCGTCCAGCTTCTGAAATCGCCGGGCGGCGGACCGCCGGCGTTGTTGATGAGGATGTCGGGATTGGGGCAGGCGGCAAGCGCCGCGGCACGTCCCTCGGCGGTGGTGATGTCGCCGG
>JANNTO010000216.1:0-3212 GCA_031403675.1 Gammaproteobacteria bacterium
GTGGTTGCGCGAGGCACCGCGGTCAGCCTGCGCTGCACTGTTCAGAAGCGCAATTACCTGCAACTTCCCGGCATCGTCTCGCTGGCCGTCTCACTTGGTGTCAAGCAGCTGTCCTTTCTCGCCGTCGATGCGCATACGAATGACGCCTTCGGGCGCGGCAGCGGGTTCGACCGGAATCTTGGATTGCAGCCCGAGGACCTGCCGGCATTCTCGGCAATTCTGGATACGCTGGAACGTGACTTCGCGCCGCAGTTTCAGACCAGGTTCATCGCTGAAACGCCGCAAAAACTGCGCCGCCTGGTGCAGTACTTTGCGGCCATGGATGGGGCGGGCACGTATCCGGCGGTAAAGTGCAATGCACCGGAATTTTCAGCGGTCGTCGAGGCGAACGGAAATATCCGACCGTGCTACTTCATTCCCGGACCGCCAGGGGCGAATGCGAAAAACGGGCTGGCGGAAACCCTGAATGCGCCGGATTTCGTCGCGCTGAGACGGGATATCCGGGAGCGCAAAAGACCCGAGTGCGAGAAATGTGTATGCAGCAAGTGGTGGGGTGAGTCGGATCCTGCCCTGCCATCAGGAATTGGGGCTGGCGCGCAATCTGATTCGGCTGTGGGAGTCAATAAGGCGGATCGTCTTCGAAAATGAATGTCTCTGTCTTGTACATCTCGTGCATCATTTTCTCGATAATCCCTCGAAAGTAAAAAGCGCTATCAGTGATGCCAACAAATACCGTCATGATGATGATGGGTGGTTATGTGTTGTTAGTTTTTTATGGAAGCTCGTTACGATGATGTTCGCGTGCACGACGCTTCCAATTCCAGCTATCCATGCACATCCGCTCCAGATCTGGATTTGCCGTCCAGCCGAGTAACTTGTTTGCGCAAGAGACATCTGCGTACGTAACTGGGGCGTCACCTGCACGGCGCGCGACCATATCGATAGGCACACGGACGCCGTTGACGCGCTCAAACGTGCGAACCAGCTCCAGCACAGAGAATCCACGTCCAGTTCCAAGATTGACGGTGACACTCAAATTTCGTCCAAGAAGATATTGCAATGCTGCTACCTGGGCGCAAGCCAGGTCAACGACGTGGACATAGTCCCGAATGCATGTGCCATCCGGCGTTGCAAAGTCGCCGCCGTAGACCTTAAGCCCAGCTAGCTCACCGGCAGCGACCCGGATGACCGAGAGCATGAGATTCGTTGAAGTCTGCACCGGATCGTCTCCGATGCACCCGGAAGGGTGCGCTCCGACGGCATTGAAATAACGCAGGGTCGCATACCGGAACTCCGGGATCGCGCGAGCGATGTCCTCGACTATTCGCTCGACGATTGCCTTCGAACTGCCGTAGGGATTTAGTGGCGATAGCGGATGCGCTTCATCGATCGGCAGATGCACCGGCACCCCATACACGGCAGCGGAGGAGCCGAATACCAAGTATCGGATTTGGCGCCGTTCCATGGCACGAAACAGATTGATCGATCCAACAACGTTGTTGTCATAGTAGGCAAGTGGTTGGTCCATCGAATGAGGTACAGACTTCAAAGCAGCGAAATGGATGACTGCGTCGAACTCCCGATCCCCTAGGACGCTGTCGATTTCTGCTGCGTTCCGAAGGTCCGCCCGACCGAACTCGACATTGCCCTTGTAAAGTGCCCGCACCTCTTGAAACATGGAGAGCTTGCTGTTTGAAAGGTTATCGACGATAAATACGCTAAAACCGGCCTTCAGCAACTCGACGCAGGTATGCGAACCGATGTAGCCGAGCCCGCCCGTTACCAGCACTCTTATCATCGCAACATCGTACCGCCTTATTTCCATTTGTGTCTCTGCGTGCTACGCGCGCACGCTTTGCCGACGAGCCGTGAGTCGATTCGCTCTGATACTATCGGGAGCATCGTGTCCGGAAGCATCGTGACGAGAACGGTAAAGATTCGGTTGTCATGAGACGATTCGGGGTGTCGGTCGCGCTCCTCGCGGTGCTTCTGCTCGCATTGTTGTTTGCACCTCCAGCCATGGCGCAGATCGCGGCGCCTGAGAAAGGCGCAGACAGCGCCGCAACCTACGTCGGTGAGAAGATTTGCGCCCGTTGCCATTCCATCGAGAACAACCATTTCGGCCATACGACCCACGCCAGGGCCTTCCGGCTGAATCCTCGCAACGAAACCGAAAAGCATGTCTGCGAAGCTTGTCACGGCCCGGGTTCCGGACATCTCGCGAATGCGGCAGATCGCAACGCACTCATCGGTTTCACGAGAGCGTGGGGCACTTCGGTGGAAAAACAGAATGCCCAGTGTCTGAGCTGTCATCAGGGGCGGCAGCGCATTTACTGGCCGGGTTCCACGCATGCCTCGAACAAGATCGCATGCAGCGACTGCCACAACCCGATGGCGCGGTTCTCGGCCGCCGGCCTGCTGAAGAAGCCGAGCATTTCAGAGACCTGCTACTCCTGTCATCAGCAGCAGCGCGCCGAATTCAAAAAACGATCCCGCATGCCCCTGCCCGAGGGGAAGCAGTCGTGCGAGAGCTGCCACAATCCGCACGGCTCGGCGACCCGCCCGATGCTCAATGCGAACACGGTGAATGATGTCTGCTATTCCTGCCACGCCGAGAAGCGCGGCCCGTTCATCTGGGAGCATGCGCCGGCGCGCGAGAGCTGCCTGAATTGCCACGAAGCTCACGGCTCGAACCACGATGCGCTGCTGGTGGCGCCGCGGCCGTTCCTGTGCCAGCAGTGTCACACCAACCGCACTCACCAGAACAGGCTGGCTACCGTGCCGAATCTTGCCAGCGGCGCGGCGCCGGACGAAAAGCTGATCGGCCGAAGTTGCCAGACTTGCCATGCGCAGATCCATGGCAGCAATCATCCGGCAGGCGGCAGATTTTTGCGCTGAATTCGCAATCCTATTGACATGCGTAACAGCGCAAATGATCAATTCCACGCTTCGGGGAAAGCCGACATGAGATTCCATCTGTGGATTAGAGCGCTGGCGCACTGCGCCGTCGTCGCCGTGGCGCAACTTGCGACCAGGCCGGTCTGGGCGGACTCGGCAGACGGTCCGGCCACAGCGCTTGGCAACGCAATGAATCCCGGTACGGTGGATGCTACGAGAGAGCGGGACCCAGGCAGCCTGAGCCCGTACCGGCAGCCGGCGTCGCGCACCCCGAGCGGCCAGCTCTACGACATTCCGTATTTGCCGCGTGAGCT
>JANNTO010000217.1:0-4971 GCA_031403675.1 Gammaproteobacteria bacterium
AAGGAGACCTCGCAGGGCGGTCTCGCGGTCAACGTGCCGGAGTGCTGAAAAAGGGGACGTCCCCGTTTGAAAAAGGGGACGTCCCCTTTTTCCTTTTTCAGCCCGCGTATCGATCCGTCGCGCGCACCAGTTGATCGGTGATGCCCGGTTCCAGCGCCGAATGCCCGGCGTCGCCGACCACGCGCAGCTCCGCCTCCGGCCACGCACGATGCAGGTCCCAGGCCGTGGTCATTGGACACACTACGTCGTGGCGGCCCTGCACGATGACCGCCGGGATGTGACGGATCCGGCCGAGGTCGTCGAGCAGCTGGGTCTCACACCTCAGGAATCCGCCATTGACGAAATAATGGCATTCAATGCGCGCGACCGCGAGCGCGAATTCGTCCTCGCCCCATTTCCTGACATGGTCCTCGTCGATCAGCAGATAGCTGGTCGAGCCTTCCCACACCGCCCAGGCGCGCGCTGCGGCAAGCGCTGCTGCGCGATCCGTGCCGGTCAGACGGCGATAGAACGCCTGAACGAGATCACCACGTTCCGCCGGCGGAATCGGTGCCACATAGTTTTCCCAGTGGTCCGGGTACATGGCGCTCGCACCCTGCTGGTAGAACCAGTCGAGTTCGCTCTTGCGCAGCATGAAGATGCCGCGCAGCACCAGTTCGCTGACCTGCGCCGGGTGGGTCTCGGCATAGGCGAGCGCCAGCGTCGAACCCCAGGACCCGCCAAAAACCTGCCAGCGTTCGATGCCGAGCAAGCGCCGCAGTTGCTCGAGGTCCGCGACCAGGTCCCAGGTCGTGTTGTGCTCGAGACTCGCGTGCGGCCGGCTGCGGCCGCAGCCGCGCTGGTCGAACAGCACGATGCGATAACGCTTTGGATCGAAGAAACGCCGGGCGCGCGGGTCGCAGCCGGCGCCGGGGCCACCGTGCAGGAACACCACCGGCTTGCCGTCCGGATTGCCGCATTCCTCCCAGTAGATCTCGTGGCCGTGCGAAACCGCGAGAAATCCGTGGCGGTAAGGTTCGATCGGCGGATACAGGCCGCGACGCTTTTCTTCCGTCTTACTCAAGTGACATACTCCTCCGCCGCTTGATCCAGGTCATTCCGGTGCTACGCAGAAAACGTATATAAAATATCATGCCGGTTCGATTATCGATTTTTTCCCTGCCCAGGGTGCTGTTCCGGCCCCGGGCCGTATTCGATGCGCTGGCCGCTGCCGAGCCATCAGCCCCAAAGGTGTTCTTTGGTTTCGCGTTATGGCTTGGCTTGTTGCCGCCGGTCTTTGCTTATTTTGGCACGATGCAATTCGGCTGGCGGCTCGGCGTTGAGCCCGTGTACCTGCCGCGGCCCACCGTGCTGGCGATCTGCGCCGCGTACTTCGTGGCGCTGCTGTTCGGATTCCTGAGCAGCGCCGTGGTCGCGCGCTGGATGGCCGTCACCTACGACGCCAGCCAGTCCCTCGGCCGCTGCCTGGCACTGATGGCGATTGTCGGCGCGCCGCTCGCGGTCGGCAGCGTCGTCCACCTGTTTCCGCACGCGTTCCTGAACGTGCTGGTGCTGGTCCCGATACTGATCTGGTGCATGTACCTGCTGTACCGCGGCCTGCCGGTCGTGCTCGGGACCGGCCCGAACCGCGGCATGCTGATGGCATCCGCACTCATCGCCTACCTGCTGGTCGCGCTAGTCAGCCTGCTGGGCCTGACGGTCGCCTTGTGGGGCAGCGGCATCGGTCCACTCATCGGCACATGAAGACGACGAACTACGAAGACCGGATCGTCACGGCATTCACGTACTGCTCCGTATTCTGGGCACTGCTCGGCATGACGGCCGGCGTGTACGTCGCAGCCGAACTGGTCTGGCCGACCATCGATTTCGGGCTTCCGGAACTTTCTTTCGGCCGTCTGCGCACGGCGCACACGACGCTGGTGTTGTTCGGATTCGGCGTCTCGGCGCTGATCGCGACCGCGTTCTACAGCGTGCAGCGCACTTCGCACGTGCGCCTGTTCGCGCCGGGGCTCGCCTGGATCCTGTTCTATGCGTGGCAGCTCGCGATCGTGCTTGGCGCGGCCTCGATCCTGGCAGGCTGGACCTCAGGCAAGGAATACGCCGAACTCGAATGGCCATTCGACATCGCGATCACGGTCGCCTGGGTCACTTTTGCCGTGGTGTTCTTCGGCACGATCGCGCGACGCAAGGTCGAATCGATCTACATTTCGAACTGGTTCTACGGCGCGCTGATCATCGTGGTCGCGATGCTGCACATCGTCAACAGCCTCGCTTTGCCGGCGACGCTCGGGAAATCCTATTCGCTGTTTGCCGGCGCGCAGGACGCGATCGTGCAATGGTGGTATGGCCACAACGCCGTCGGCTTCCTGCTGACCGGCGGTTTCCTCGGCATGCTCTACTATTTCCTGCCGAAGCAGGCCGAGCAGCCGATCTGGAGCTACCGGCTGTCGATCGTCGCGTTCTGGGCCTTTGTCTACACCTATATCTGGGCCGGCCCGCATCACCTCCACTATCACGCCGTGCCCGAATGGGTGCAGTCGCTCGGCATGGTGATGAGCCTGATCCTGCTGGCGCCGTCCTGGGCGACCATGGTCAACGGCATCATGACGGTCAGCGGCGCCGCGAAGAAACTGAAGACCGACCCGGCGCTGAAGTTCATCGTGCTGGCGCTCGCATTCTACGGGCTCGCGACCTTCGAAGGACCGATGCTCGCGATCAAGAGCGTCAACGTGTTCAGCCACTTCACCGAGTGGACCATCGGCCACGTGCATTCGGGCGCGCTCGGCTGGAATGCGCTGATCACCTTCGGCACGTTCTATTTCCTCGTGCCGCGCCTCGCGGGTGCGCCGCTCTACAGTGCGCGGCTCGCCAACATCCATTTCTGGCTCGCGCTTGCCGGAACCATGCTCTATGTGCTCGCCATGTGGGGTGCCGGCGTGTCGCAGGGTGTGTTGTGGCTGTCACTTGATGAGCTCGGCGAAGTGCGCTTCAGCTTCAATGACGTGATGGCGGCGATGCAGCCCTATTACCTGCTGCGGTTCCTGGCTGGTCTGGTGTTCCTCGCGGGTGCCGTGCTGATGGCCTGGAACCTCGCGCGGACATTTGCAGGGCGGCCGACCGTCGTGGCGAGGCCGCCGGCATGAACTGGGTTTCACTGCACCGCCGGCTCGAACGCAACTCGGGACTGCTGATCTTCGGCATCCTGCTGGTGTCGTCGATCGGCGGCATGGTGCAGTTGCTGCCGATCGTGACCGAGGATTCCCACGCGCATGCCGCGCCGGGGCTCGCGGTCTACTCGCCGCTCGAGCTGGAGGGGCGCGACATCTACATCCGCGAATCCTGCGGCACCTGCCATACGCAGCAGATCCGGCCATTGCTCGCCGAGGTCAAGCGCTATGGCCCCTATTCGCGGGCCGGCGAATTTGCCTACGACCGGCCATTCCTGTGGGGTTCCAAACGCACCGGACCGGATCTGCATCGCATCGGAGGCCGTTACAGTGACGCCTGGCATCGCCTGCACCTGCTCGATCCGCGCTCGGTCGTACCGGCCTCGATCATGCCGGCGTATCCCTGGCTCGACACGCACCCGGCGGATCGGCACGGCAGCATCCAGGCGCGCCTGCGCACGCTCGAGAAGCTGGGTCATCCGTATTCGACGGCGGACATCGCGGCGGCGCCGGCGGCGCTCAAGGGCCGGACGGAACTCGACGCGATGATCGCCTATCTGCAGTCCATGGGACGCAGCATGCAGGGCGAGCCGCAGCCATGACCTGGGTCATCTTCATCGGTGACATGCTGGTGTCGGCCTTCATGATCGGCGTGATCATCTGGGTTTCATTGCGTTCGACGCGCGCAAATCTCGATGCCGCGTCGCGCATCCCGCTCGAGGACGAGGACCGCCGTGGCTGACCTGCCGTCGGAATTCTGGGGCGGATGGATCGTCGCGATCACGGTCACGACGTTCTTCGCGCTGCTGTGGTTCGTCATCGATGTTTATCGCGGCGGCAATGACGGCAACGAGCACGAGGTCTGGGACGAGACACTGCGCGAGGGCGCCAAGCCGCCGCCGATCTGGTGGTTCTGGTTCATCCTCGCGATGATGACCATCTCGGTGATTTACGTGATGCTGTATCCGGGGCTCGGTACTTATCGCGGCGCGCTCAGCTGGTCGCAGGGCGGCAGGATTGTGGAACGATTCGCCGATTACGACGCCGAGTTCGGTCCCGAGCGCCGGCGGATACTCGGGCAGCCGCTGGAAGCGCTCGCCGCAGAGCCGGCCGCGATGCAATCCGCGTGGCGCATCTTCAACGGCAACTGCAGTTCCTGCCACGGCCCGGATGCCGCCGGGCAGGCGCGGCAGTTCCCCGACCTGACCGATGCCGCCTGGCAGTGGGGCGGGGGCGAGGCGCAGATCGTCGCCTCGATCCATTCCGGACGGCAGGCCGCGATGCCCGCATGGCTTGCGGTCGCCGGCGAACCGGGCGTCGGGCAACTCACCGATTACGTGCTGGCGTTGTCACGTGGCGAGGCGGACTCCGCCGCGGTCGCCGAAGGCGGTGCGCGGTTCCAGCAACTCTGCATGGCCTGCCACGGTCCCGACGGCAACGGTAATCCGCTGCTCGGCGCACCGGCTCTGAACGACGCCAACTGGACCTACGGCGGCGAACGCACGCAAGTGATGGAATCGATTGCGCAGGGCAGGAACGGCGTGATGCCGGCGTTTGGCGCGCGTCTCGACGACACGCAGATCCGGTTGCTCGCGGCCTGGCTCAAAGCCGGCGCGCACGCGCCCTAGAAGCAAGTTTGATCGGAACGAGGTCATGATCGGGCCTGTTTTCAGGTCGCTGTTGCGGTAGTTCAGGGTCATGGGCATTTTTCAAGTGACCTCCGTGACTACCAACGCTCATTTGATGTTGAGCTTGCGAGCCCGAGCAACGGGCAGCGAATTGCTTTATATCAACGCGGTTTAGA
>JANNTO010000218.1:0-3546 GCA_031403675.1 Gammaproteobacteria bacterium
TCGTTGACGTAGCGGTGCAAGTGCTCTGGGCTAACGTGCTGGTAGATGCCACGGAGACCGCGCTGGAGGATGCCGAAATATCCTTCAACCGTGTTGGTAGTGACATCGCCGCGAGCGTATTCACCACGCGCATGATTGACCGTCTCATGACTGGCGAAGGACTTGCCGACCGTCTTGTAAAGACCGGCTGAGTCCGTCATCAAGCGGGCAGACTCGGCAACCTGAGACTTGAGGATCGTCTTGACGGTCTTGGCCGTGACGGTCGGAACATGGAAGGCGCGGACGCGGCCATGACGCTCGACCAGCGCGACGACTTTCTGCTTGCTGTCGTAGTGCGCGCCCTTGCCCTGACCTTTGGCCTTGCCCAAATAGACTTCATCGGCCTCAACGATGCCGGATGAATCAGGACCGCCAAGCAAGGAAGTGTCCAGATCCTTCATGGCTTCACGAAGCCTGTGCATCATGAACCAGGCGGTCTTGTAGGTTACCTTGATCGTCCGATGTAGCTGGTGAGCGGAGAAGCCTTTCTTGCTCGACGCCATGAGATGCGCGGCCAGAAGCCACTTGTGCATCGGGATCTTGGAACGCTCAAAGACGGTTCCCACGGTCACGGAGAACGGCTGACGGCAGTCGCGGCACTTGTAGAGGCCGGGACGAGTGGATTCACCGGTGAGCTTCACAGCGTTCCCAATGACGCCACAGTGAGGGCATACGGGACCATCGGGCCAGCGAAGCGCCTCAAGGTGGGCTCGGGCTTTGGCTTCGTCGGTGTAGATCGGGTCGGTGAGGTTCATGGCTTTGGCTCCAGTTCGAGCCTAGTTTAGGCCCCCGATCTTGGTATGTCAAGTATATATTCTGGATGAATATACAGGTGCCCGCTAGGATGGCCAGGTCATGCAGTCAGCCGGTCCCCAGACACTTAATGATGCGCAGCGCCGCGCCGCGGATTTCGGCGCCGGCCGCGCTGCGGCGCCGGCGCTCCTGATCATCGCGGGTGCCGGCACCGGCAAGACCGCGACGCTCGCGCACCGCGTCGCCGCGCTGGTCCAGGGCGGCATCGATCCCGCGCGCATCTTGTTGCTGACCTTCACGCGCCGCGCTGCGCAGGAGATGACGCGTCGCGCCGAGCGCATCGTCGGCGAGGCGCTCCGCACCCGCACGGCGCGCCGGCCTGCGCCGATGCGCCTGCCCTGGTCCGGCACTTTTCACTCGATTGCCAACCGGCTGCTGCGCGAGTTCGCCGCCAACCTGGGCATTGCGGCCGATTTCAGCGTGCTGGACCGCGGCGATTCCGCGGACCTGATGGATATCCTGCGCCATGAACGCGGACTGTCGGCGCAGCGCCGCCGGTTTCCGCGCAAGGACACCTGTCTCGCGATCTATTCGCAGCGCGTCAACAGCGGTCGCCCGCTGGAGTCCGTACTCGCGGAAGGTTACCCCTGGTGTGTGGACTGGGAGCACGAACTGTCGGGACTGTTTCGCGCTTACATGGAGCGCAAGCAGACCCACGCCGTGCTCGACTACGACGACCTGCTGCTTTACTGGCATGCCCTGATGCAGGAGCCGGCCCTTGCGGCAGCGGTCGGCAGCCGCTTCGACCGGGTACTGGTCGACGAATACCAGGACGTGAACCGGCTGCAGGCCGATATCGTGCTGGCCTTGAAGCCGGGCGGCGCCGGTATTACGGTCGTCGGCGACGACGCCCAGGCCATCTATTCATTTCGCGCGGCTTCGGTGGAAAACATCCTGGAGTTTCCCGCGCGCTGCGAGCCAAAGGCCGAAGTCATTGCGCTCGAATGCAACTATCGCTCGACGCAACCGGTACTCGATGCCGCAAACGCGCTGCTCGCCGGCGCAACGCGCGGCTATCGCAAGTCGCTCACCGCGGCGCGTGGCAACGGATCAAGGCCGCGGCTCGTGACGGTGCAGGACGATCGCGCGCAGGCCGATTACGTGATCCGCTCGGTGCTGCGCCGGCGCGAGGAGGGCACGCCGCTCGCACGTCAGGCCGTGCTGTTTCGCAGCTCCGATCACAGCGACTGGCTCGAGATCGAACTGATGCGCGCCAATATTCCCTACGTCAAGTACGGTGGACTGCGGTTTCTCGAGGCCGCGCACGTCAAGGACCTGTTGTCGATCCTGCGCTGGGCCGACAATGCGAAGCACGGCCTGGCCGCATTTCGCGTGTTGCAGCTCCTGCCTGGCATGGGTCCGGCGCATGCCGCGCGCTGCTGGCAGCGCGTCGTCGAAAGCGGATTCCGGTTATCCGCGCTCGTGGACTTCGCGGCGCCTTCAGCTTGTGCCGGCAGGTGGCCGGCATTCGCAGCATTGATGACGGAGCTCTCCGGAAACGCTGTGCCCTGGCAGGGCCAGATTGCGCGGGTCCGCTCGTGGTATGAGCCGGAACTCGAGCGCCTGTACGAATCCCCGGGCGTGCGCGCAGCGGATCTCGAGATGCTGGAGCAACTCGCTGGCCAGTATCCAGGCCGCGAACGCTTTCTGACGGAACTCACGCTGGATCCGCCGAGCGCCAGCGGCGATCTCGCGGGACCACCGCTCGTGGACGAGGACTATCTGGTGTTGTCCACGGTACATTCCGCCAAGGGCCAGGAATGGGACTCGGTGCACGTGCTGAATGTCACCGATGGCAACTTTCCGAATGAGTTCGCAGCCGGTTCGGCCGCCGGAATCGACGAGGAGCGGCGGCTGCTCTATGTCGCGATGACCCGCGCCCGCGACGAACTGCATCTGCTCGAACCACTGCGCTACTACGTGACCCAGCAGGCGCCTACGGGTGACCGGCACGTGTATGGCGCCCGCAGCCGGTTTCTCAACGGGCCGGTACTCGCGATGCTGGAACAGGCGGGCTGGCCGGACGTACCGGAAACGACTTCAATTCCGCAGCGTCCACCCGCGGTCTGGGTGGACGTCGGGGCGCGACTTCGCGCGCTCTGGTGAACGCCTGCTTTCAGCGTGCTGCTGGCTTCCTGAATTTCAACGTGAAGCGATCGCTCTCGCCGATCGCGGCAAAGCGCGCGCGATCCACGTCGCCGCCACGAAACGTCGGTGGCAGCGACCAGACACCATCCGGGTGGTCCTTGGTATCGCGCGGATTCGCATTGATCTCGCTCTGGCCGAGCAGTTCGAATCCCGCCTTGCGGGCCAGCGCGATCGCATAGTCGGTGCGAACGTATCCCGACTTCGCAAGCGGATCCTGCGGCCGCTGGTCTGCACCGCGGTGCTCGACCATGCCCAGGATGCCGCCCGGCTTCAGCGCCGCATACATCGCGGCCAGCATCGAATCTGCCGCTTCGCGCGACATCCAGTTGTGCAGGTTGCGAAACGTGAGCACCAGGTCCGCGCTACCCGGCGGCACGGGCTGCAATGCGCCCGGATGCTGCAACGCGGTCACGGTCACGCGATCGTAGCGATCCGGGCGTGACGCCAGTTTTTCCGCGTAGGCCTTCATGTTGTCCTGCACATACTTGCTTTCGGATTTCGGGTCCCAGCTCGCCGCGATATAGCGGCCGTGCTCGCGCAGCACCG
>JANNTO010000219.1:0-3194 GCA_031403675.1 Gammaproteobacteria bacterium
GGTTCGTCTGCCCGCCCGCCTATTCGGACATGCCGATGGTCTGTGCATTACGTCAATGGCTCAAAGAAGAGGCCGCGGCCTTCCCGACCCCGGATGCCTGGCTGAGTCAGCGCTAAGTCCTTGATGTGGCTGCCGCCGCAGGATTCACCAAACCGTCACCGGGCTGTCATGGCCCCGACATGCCCGGATTCGACAATGGCGCCGCACCTGGCGGTGCCATATGCGTATTGCCGTCATCACAGAAACCTACCCGCCCGAAATCAACGGTGTTGCGTTGACCGTGCACACGCTCGTGTCGCAGATGGCGGCCGCCGGTCATGAACTCTTGCTGGTGCGGCCGCGCCAGCCGGGCGTCTCGGCCCTGCCGCTGCCACAACCGATTCATGAATTGCTGGTTCCGGGCGCCGCACTGCCGAAGTATCCGGGCCTGCGATTCGGATTTCCGGCAGGCCGGACACTGGCGCGGTATTTCCGCGTGCGGCGTCCTGACGTGATCTATGTGGCGACCGAAGGACCGCTCGGCTGGTCGGGCGTCAGCACGGCGCGCCGCCTCGGCATCCCGGTCGCAACCGGATTCCACACGCGTTTCGACGCCTATGCCGGCGCTTATGGTCTCGGGCCGCTGACACCGCTGGTGCGCTCCTGGCTGCGCCGGCTACACAACGCATCCGGCGCAACTGTCGTACCGACCACCGAATTGCGCGAATGGCTGGAGCAGCGCGGTTTCCATCGCGTACGCGTCGTTGCCCGCGGCGTGGATACGGAACTGTTCGATCCCGCGCGGCGCGACCCGAAACTGCGCGAACGCTGGAGTATTCCGCAGGATGGGCTCGCCGTGATCTACGTCGGCCGCATCGCGGCCGAGAAAAACCTCGCTCTGGCGATCGAAGCATTCAGACGGATCCAGCAAAAGCGTCCGGATGCGCGCTTCGTCTGGGTTGGCACCGGCCCGCAGGCGGCGCGCCTGCAACGCGAGCATCCGGATTTCATTTTCACGGGTCTGCGGCTCGGCGAGGACCTCGCCGCGCATTTCGCTTCCGCAGACCTGTTTCTCTTCCCGAGCCTTACCGAAACCTTCGGCAATGTCACGATTGAGGCGATGGCCGCTGGTGTTCCGACGGTCGCTTACGACTACGGCGCGGCACGCGCGCACTTGCGCGATCGCGAGCATGGCCGCCTGGTCGGCTGCCACGATGCATCCGGATTCGTGGATGCAGCGATCGAACTCGCGCTGCACGATCCCAAGCGTCGCACGATGGGCATCGCGGCACGCAAGGCCGCGCTTGCGCTGCGGCCGCAGCAGGTAGCGAACGATTTCGTCGGCCTGCTCGCGGGCCTGACGGCGGGAGCACCGGCATGACCACGTTGCCGGCCGTCGAGATGCCGCTTTGCCTGGCGCTCAACCGCTGGGGCGCAAGCAGCGTCGTGCACGGTTTCTTCGCGACCATCAGCCGGCTCGGCGACGGGATTTTCTGGTACACGCTGATGCTGGCGCTCGCACTCGCCGGCGGCGCGCGCGGCGCGATGGCCGCAGCGCACCTGGCAGTCACCGGATTGATCGCGCTCACGCTCTATCGCGTGCTGAAGCGCCACATCCGCCGGCCGCGGCCCTGTGAAGGCAACCAGGGCATCGTGGCGCACATCGCTCCGCTCGACCGGTTCAGCTTTCCATCCGGCCACACGCTGCATGCCGTTGCATTCTGCGTCGTGGCCTGTGCCTGGTTTCCGACGCTGTCGATCCTGCTGATTCCATTCGCGCTGCTGGTCGCACTGTCGCGCGTGGTTCTAGGACTGCACTATCCAAGCGACGTCCTGGCCGCCATCGCCATCGGCGTGCTGCTCGCCCTGGGATCGTTGGCGGGCGCGGAGCATCTCGGCGTCAATGCCTGATCGCGGCGGCAAAAAGGTGTGCGTCCCCTTTTTGCGTACAATCGCGGCGTGGCAGGTCGTGGTCATCTCTATGTCATTGCGGCGCCGTCCGGCGCCGGAAAAACCAGCCTGCTGCATGCGCTGATGCAGCGCCGGCCCGCGTTGTCATTCTCGGTGTCCTGCACCACGCGCGCACCGCGTTCGCACGAGCAGGACGGCCGCGACTACCACTTCATCGAGCGCGCCGAGTTCGAGCGCCTGGTCGCGGCCGGGGAATTCATCGAGCATGCCGACGTGTTCGGCAATCTCTATGGCACGCGCAGGAGCGTGGTCGCGGCCGCGCTGGCAGAACAACGCGACCTGATTCTCGAGATTGACTGGCAGGGTGCGCGCCAGGTGCGCGAACGCCTGCCCGAAGCAGTGCAGATCTTTATCCTTCCGCCGTCCCGGGCCGAACTCGAGGCCAGGCTGCGCAAGCGTGCGACTGACAGTGCCGAAGCCATCGCGCGCCGCTTGGCGGAATCGGTCGCCGAAATGTCGCACTGGCGAGAATTCGACTACCTCGTCGTCAATGGCGACTTCGACCAGGCACTCGCCGATCTGGAAGCGGTCTTCGACGGCCGTGGCGAGGCCAGCCGGCCGAATCGGCCAGGGCTCGCCGGGCTGGTGAACGAATTGGTCGGGAACTGAGTCACAGAGTCCGCGTCGGCCCCCTTTCCGGGGCCCGCCGACTCGCTAGCATGAGCGGGTACAGGGAGAAATGACCCGATGGCTACCAAGGACAAGCGTGTGAAAAAACCCGGTGAATCGGCCAGCCGCTGGCATGCGGTCTCGGTCAAGCCGGCGGCCGGGGCCTGCGATGCGGCGATTGCCGCCAAGAGCAACCGCTGGCTGTCGCGTGAGGCACCGCTGATGCCATTGCCCGGCTGCACGCGGCCCGATACCTGCCGCTGCACCTACCAGCATCATGAGGACCGCAGGACCGGCGAAGGCCGGCGCGCCGAAGAAACGGACGCCTTCAACCGACCGACCCCGGTCGCGAATGAGCGCCGCTCGCGCGGTTCTCGCCGTGGGGCAAACGACCAGTAATCGCCCTGACACCGGGTAGTGTCTCAGTTTGGAGGTTGACGAAAATCCCCTGAAGTGCCACGGTTCAGGCTATGCCTAACCGCTCAAGCAAGCCAAAAAGACCCCGCGATCTCAACCAGCTGGCCAAACTGCTGGTGGACATGGCAACTGGGGAGGCCCCGCCAGAAACTCTAGTAGAAGGCAAAAACCCGGCTGCGGTTGCCCTGGGCCGTAAAGGCGGCCTAAAGGGGGCAAGG
>JANNTO010000220.1:0-3305 GCA_031403675.1 Gammaproteobacteria bacterium
AACGAAGCGCCGCCTCGGCTCGATCACCAAGGAAGGAAGCACGATCGTCCGCTTTCTGCTCGGCCAGGCGGTGTACCATGTGCTCCGGCGCCGACATTTCCGAGTTCACCGGTCTCACCGACCTCGAACCGGCGTATCGGCTGGTGCGCACCGGACAACAGGTATTCGACCGGCTCGCAGCGCTGCCAATGCCAACCGTGGCTGCAATTCACGGATTCGCGCTGGGCGGCGGACTTGAACTGGCGCTCGCCTGCGATTACCGGGTCGGCGCGGACGACGGTCGCCTCAGTCTGGGTCTGCCCGAAGTGATGCTCGGCATCCATCCCGGTTTTGGCGGCACGGTGCGTGCGGTGCGCCTGATCGGTGCACCGGCCGCGCTCGACCTGATGCTGACGGGACGTGCACTGCGCGGCGCTGCAGCCCTGAAGTTGGGCCTGATCGACCGGCTGGTAGCACGCGACCAGCTCGATGCCGCGGCGCGCGACATCCTGCGCTCTGCGCCGCCACTCCGGCGTGCGCGATTCAGCCTGCGCGTGCTTTGCTGGCCGGTGGTCCGCTCAATCGTGGCCGGACAAACCCGCAAGCAGGTGGCGCGACGCGCCAATCCCGAGCACTATCCCGCGCCCTACGCGATCGTCGAGCTGTTCGCGCAACACGGGGCGTCCGGTAGCGCGGCATACGAGGCTGAAGCGCGCTCGATCGCCAGGCTTTTCCTGAACGATTCCTCACGCAACCTGGTCCGCGTCTTCTTCCTGCAGAACCGCCTCAAGGCACTGGGCAGCAAGTCTGTGCGCCGCATGAGTCACGTGCATGTGGTCGGTGCGGGTGTCATGGGCGGTGACATCGCCGCCTGGTGCGTGTCGCGCGGCCTGACCGTGACCCTGCAGGACCGCGAGATGAAATACGTGGAGCCAGCGCTCGCCCGGGCGCGCGAGTTCTTCAGCAAGCGCGCGCGCGATCCGGCCAAGGCCGCCGAAATGGCGGCACGACTCAGCGCCGATGTCGAGGGCGCCGGCGTACCCCGCGCCGACCTCGTGATCGAGGCGATCTTCGAGAATGCCGACGCGAAGCGCACCTTGTACGCAGCGCTCGAGCCGCGCATGAAGCCGGATGCGCTGCTTGCGACCAACACCTCGAGCATCGTGCTGGAGGATCTGGCACGCGGCCTGTCCGACCCCGGCCGTCTGGTCGGGCTGCACTTCTTCAATCCGGTTGCGAAGATGATGCTCGTCGAAATCATCCGCTCGCGGGAGACGCGCGCGGATGTCATCGAGGACGCCCTTGCGTTCACGCGCCGGCTCGACAAGCTGCCGCTGCCCTGCAGCAGCGCACCCGGATTCGTGGTCAATCGCATCCTGATGCCCTACATGACCGAGGCAATGCTGGCGGCCGATGAAGGCGTACCACTCGCATTGATCGACCGCGTCGCGGTGACATTTGGCATGCCGATGGGTCCGATCGAACTGGCTGACACGGTCGGCCTGGATGTCGCTGCCCACGTCGGCCGGATCCTCGCCGAGGCCTTCGGCATGCCGACTCCAAAGGGAACCGTCGAACTGGTCGCAGCCGGACACCTCGGCCGCAAGTCCGGCCGCGGCTACTACGAATGGCGCGATGGCAAACCGGTCAAGCCACAGACTGCGGGCCGTGCACCGGATGATCTTGAGGACCGCCTGGTGCTGCAGTACCTGAACGAAGCCGTCGCCTGCCTGCGTGAAGGCATCATCGAAGATGCCGACCTGCTGGATGCCGGAATGATCTTCGGCACGGGCTTCGCGCCATTCCGCGGCGGTCCGCTGCATTACGCCCGCGCGCGTGGCACAACTTCAATCGTTGCGCGGCTCGAGCAGCTCGCCGCGACGCACGGGCCACGTTTTCGCCCCGATGCAGGCTGGGCTCTGCTCGCCGCGCCGCGCGCAAGGCTATGATAGGATTCGGCGCCGCCAAATCGGCCACTAATGGCTTCGCCATCCGCAGAAATACGGCATGGAAGATAAACCGGTAGATCTCGAAGTGCTGCGCGGTTTCAGCCCCCTCGACGGGCTGAAGCGCGAGAACCTGCACGCGTTGTCGCGCAAGACGCGCCTGCAGGAAATCGACTCGGGTCGCGTGCTCTTCAAGGAGGGCGAATCCGACAAACGCACGATTTACCTGGTCGGCGGCGAAGTCGAATTGCGCGTCGGCGATCGAACGGTTTCGATGCTGCGTGCCGGCACGCCGGAAGCGCGCATTGCGATCGGCGCGGGGCAACCGCGGCGCTTCACCGCCCGTGCGCTGACTGACATCTCCATCATTTCGGTCGATTCGGACCTGCTCGATGTCCTGATCACCTGGGACCAGACCGGTTCCTACGAAGTCAGCGAGATTGCAGGTGGCGGCACGGCCGATGCCGACGACTGGATGACCGTGCTGCTGCAGACCAAGTCGTTCCACCGCATTCCGCCGGCCAACCTTCAGGCGTTGTTCATGCGCATGCAGCATGTCTCCTGCCGCGCCGGCGAGGTCGTGATCAAGCAGGGCGCCGATGGCGACTATTTCTATGTCATCACCAAGGGCAGCGCGATCGTCACGCGCGAGACCCCGATGAATCGCGATGGGCTCAAGCTTGCCGAGCTCGGGGTCGGCGAGTCATTTGGCGAAGAGGCCCTGATCTCGGATGCGAAACGCAATGCGACCATCACGATGCAGACCGACGGTGCGCTGGTCCGGCTCGGCAAGGAAGATTTCAAGGAACTGTTGAACGAACCGCTGCTGCACTGGGTCGATCTGGCGCATGGCAAGGAACTGATCGAACGCGGTGCGCGCTGGCTGGACGTGCGCCTGCCGAGCGAGTTCGCGGCTTTTCATCTCGACGGTGCGCTGAACGTGCCGCTGTATTTCATCCGGCTCAAGGTAAAAACGCTCGACACCAAGACGCCGTATGTCATCGTCTGCGACACCGGCCGGCGCAGCTCCGCCGCGGCGTTTCTGTTGAGTGAACGTGGATTCGACGCCTACTGCCTGCAGGGCGGCCTGGCGGGAAACAAGCTCGGGCCTGAATAGGCACCAGCCGAATTACATCGTATGGGTCGCCTTGTCGCCGCCCAGTGCGCCAGCAAGGTAGGACTCGATCTTCTTCTGCGTGGTACCGCGGTCCTGTTCGCTGAACTGGACGCCGATACCCGCCGTGCGCTTGCCTTGGGCGCCCTTCGGGGTCAGCCAGATCACGCGGCCTGCCACCGGCAACTTCTCCTCCTCGCCCATCAGGTTGAGGAGCATGAACACCTCGTCGCCGAGCCGATAGCTGCTGTTGGTCGGGATGAAGA
>JANNTO010000221.1:0-5786 GCA_031403675.1 Gammaproteobacteria bacterium
TGGGAAGCGAGCGCGAGGCGCGGTGCTGTGCGCGCTACAGCCGGGAACGACGATCAGCCGGGAAGCCGCGAGCAAACGCTCATTGGGCGGGCGCTGTCGAGGCGCGCAGCGCCCGGATTCTCGCCGCGCACCCCCGCGCACCCCGCCTGGCACAGGCCGAACATGCCGCCGGTGAGCACGAAAAGGCCTATAAGACCTATCTCAAGGCGCACGCGATGTACGGCAGCAACAACGACTTTCGCAGCTACACGGCACGCATTTTCCTGGACATCGGCGCGCCCCAGCTTGCACTGGAGTCTTTCAACGAGCAGATCGTGGAGACGCCGGGGAATCCGCAGCTCTACCTGGAACGCGGCGAGGCGTACGACATGCTAGGGCGCGACGACGAAGCGCTCACGGACTACGATCGCGGGTTCGCGCGAGTCGGCCAGGAGCCGCCGCTGAAGCGCGGGCGGCCGATGGCGCTGCGCGGCGTGATCAAGCTCGAGCGCGGCGACGTCGCGGGCGCAACCGCCGATTTCGACACGGCCATCGCCGACGACCCGAACGATCCGGTCGGCTGGTACTGGCGCGGCGAACTCTGGATGCGTTCAGGAGATCACGACAAGGCGATCTCGGCCTACCAGTCGGCACTCAGGATCCTGCCGGACGACAAGACCTACCAGGCCGCGCTGGAAAAAGCGCAGGCTGCGAAGAAGTAGAGAAGGGGGACGCACCCCTTTTGCGCTGGCTCGGGGAAAAGGGTTGCGTCCCCTTTTACCCCGCGACCCGCGCCGCGCTGGGGGAAGACTAGGCGAGCTCGGCGGCCAAAAGCATAAGAGGGGACAGTCTGCCTCTTTCGCTGTGCGAAAAAGGGGACAGTCCCCATCGCGGCCAGTCGGTGAACTAGAACGGCAATCCGTGCATGGCGCCCGTCATGCACAACAACATCGGAATTGACAGGATGAAATTCGTGCGCGAGGCGTAGAGCGCGGTCTTGCGGGCGGCCGCCTTCTGCTCGTCGGTCGCGGGCACGATGCCGAGAATCTTTTTCTGATTCGGCCAGATCAACACCCAGACATTGAACAACATGATGGTGCCGAGCCAGGAGCCGACGCCGATGACGAACTGATAGGTGTTGGGCTCATACCCAGTCATTCCGAGCGCGAGCGCTCCCATGAGCACGCCGGAACGGGCGAGGTACCAGATGCCCGTCAGCCAGGTGACCACGGCGGACCATCGGAACCAGAGCAGCGCGCGCGGCGCCACGTACTTCGCGATCCCGGCACCGCCGGGGCCGCCCTTGTCGGCCGCGGCTTCTGCGAGTGCCGGGACCTGCACGGCATTGAAGTAGTACAGCAGCCCGATCCAGGTAATGCCGGCGATGATATGCAGCCAACGCGCGAACCCGAGCTCGTTCCAGCCACCGTCGACGGCAAACACCGCAAACAGGATCGCGAGTGCGAAACCGGTGATGAGGGAACCTTTGACGCTGGTGAGTGGATTCATGTGGTCTCTCCCCTGGATTCATTGAAGAATAGGCCAGCACACCCCATAATTCAATGCGTTACCGTGATCCGCACATGGATGAACGCGGCCCCAGTTCCCCTTGTCTGAATATCTGCTCTTTGGACGAGCGGGGCGTCTGCCGGGGCTGCTTTCGGGCGCTTGCGGAAATCGCGGACTGGACCCGGATGAGCGCGATTGAGCAGTGGGCGGCAGTGGATCGGGCGACACGCCGGCGGATCGCGGACCAACAGCAGCGAGGCACACCATGACTGACCAGGCGACCACCCAGAAAATCAGGGAACAACTCGACTCGGCGCCGGTGGTGCTGTTCATGAAAGGCACGCCGGACTTTCCGCAGTGCGGCTTCTCGGCGCAGACTTCGGCGGCATTGCGCGCCCTTCAGGCGCAGTACCGCCACGTCAATATTTTCGAGGAACCGGAGCTGCGCGAGGCGCTCAAGGCGTATTCGAACTGGCCGACCTATCCGCAGCTGTACGTAAAGGGCGAACTGGTCGGTGGCTGCGACATCGTGCTCGAGATGTATCGCTCGGGCGAACTCAAGACCCTGTTGCAGGAAGCCGGCGCGCTCAACTGAGCGGTGGCCCGGGGCTTCACTCCGGCGCGGGCTCGAGCAGGGGATTGGGGTCCTCAAGCGGTGCCGTGCCCTCGAGCCGCCGCGCCGCAGCCTCGTAGAGTGGCTGAAACTGGTTGCACACCACGCAGAACAGATCCGCGGTCCGTTCCGCGTCATAGGCGGCTGAATGCGCCTCGTGGGTATCCCATTCGAGACCGGCGGCCTGGATTGCGCGCGACAACACGGTCTGGCCGAAAGCGACGCCGGCCAGCGTCGCAGTGTCGAAGCACGAGAACGGATGGAATGGGTTGCGCCGGATTCCCGCCCGCGCCACCGCGGCATTCACGAAGCCGAGGTCGAACGAGGCATTGTGGCCGACGAGTATGGCGCGTGTGCATTCCTGTTCGCGCACCGCGCGGCGCACCTCGCCGAAGATGGAGCCGAGCGCATCGCTCTCGGTGCTGGCGATCCGCAGCGGATGCCAGGGATCGATGCCGTTGACTGCGAGCGACGCCGGGTCCATGCGTGCGCCTTCGAACGGGCGCACGTGTTCACGAATCGTCGCGTCACGCACCACGCGTCCGGCGGAATCGATGGTGAGCAGCACCGCGGCGATCTCGAGCAGCGCATCGGTCGCCGAGTTGAAGCCGCCGGTTTCGACGTCAACGACGACCGGCAGGAATCCGCGGAAGCGATCGTGCATGGCGATATGCTGAGAATTCAACCCAAGCCTCCCGGTGGCTGCAGTTTCCACGGCAGCTGCTCTCCCGCAGCCAGCGGCACGACCACGTCGGTACCGAACGGATAACTCGCCGGCACGGTCCAGGCCGTGCGTGCGAGCGTGATGGTGCCGTGATTGCGCGCCAGGCCATAGAAGTCAGCGCCATGATGACTCGCAAATGCTTCCAGCCGGTCGAGTGCGCCGGCCTGTTCGAAGGCGAGTGCGTAGAGCTCGATGGCGGCAGGCGCGGAGAACACGCCGGCGCAGCCGCAGGCGGATTCCTTGGCGGATTTGGCGTGCGGCGCGCTGTCGGTGCCGAGGAAGAAGCGCGGATCTCCAGAGGTCGCAGCCTGCAGCAAGGCCTGGCGATCGCGCTCGCGTTTCAGGAGCGGCAGGCAGTACAGGTGCGGGCGCAGACCGCCCGCAAACATTGCACCGCGATTCAGCAGCAGGTGCTGCGGCGTCAGCGTCGCGGCGACGCGCGGCCCCTGGGCCCGCACGAATTCGACGCCGGCTGCCGTGGTCACATGTTCGAGCACCACACGCAGGCGCGGATGCCGCCTGACCAGCGGCGCGAGTTCGCGCTCGATGAACACGTTCTCGCGGTCGTAGGGATCGATCGCGCTGCCGGTCGCCTCGCCATGCAGTTGCAGTACGACGTCCCGCTCCTCCATGCGCGCCAGCGCAGCCTCGCAGCGCGAGAGTGCCGTGACGCCCGCGTCGGAATGCGTGGTTGCGCCAGCCGGATAGCACTTGATGCCGACCACGAATCCGCTCGCCGCCGCGCGGTCAACCTCCGCAGGGTCCATGCCGTCGGTCAGGTACAAGGTCATCAGCGGTTCGAACGCGCTTCCGGCCGGCCGTGCGGCACGGATGCGTTCCCGATAGCTTCGGGCCGCATCGACGGTCGTCACCGGTGGCATCAGGTTCGGCATCACGACCGCGCGCGCGAAGGCCCGCGCGCTCTGCGCGACGATCGAGGCGAGTTCGGGACCGTCCCGCAGGTGCAGGTGCCAGTCGTCCGGCTGGGTGATCGTCAATGTGGGATTCGGGCTCGGCAAGGGAACTCAATCTTGACCCGCGGGCACCGCAAACAGGATCATATCGGGCCGGCCGCCGGCATGGGAGTATTGCCGAGGTTCCATCATGGCTGACGGCCCACAGAACGACGATATCGATCCGCTCGAGACCCAGGAGTGGCTCGAATCGATCGATTCGGTGCTGAAGGCGCACGGCCCGGTGCGCGCCCACTTTCTGCTCGACCGTTTGATCGATCACGCGCGGCGTTCTGGCGCCTGGCTGCCATTCAAGGCCAACACGGCCTACGTCAACACGATTCACGTTTCACGCGAGAAACCGTACCCGGGCGACCGCGCGATTGAACGCCGTATTGAGTCGTTGATCCGCTGGAATGCAGTGGCGATGGTCGTGCATGCCAATCGTGTCAGTTCGGAGTATGGCGGTCACATCGCAACCTACGCGTCGTCTGCGACGCTCTATGAGATTGGCTTCCATCATTTCTGGCGCGCACCGTCCGAGCACCATCGCGGTGACATGATCTTCGCACAGGGTCATTCAAGCCCGGGTCTGTATGCGCGCGCCTACCTCGAAGGCCGGCTGACCGAAGAGCAGTTGCGCCGCTTCCGGCAGGAAGTCGGCGGCCAGGGCCTGTCCTCCTATCCGCATCCGTGGCTGATGCCGGAGTTCTGGCAGTTCCCAACCGTGTCGATGGGTCTCGGGCCGCTGCAAGCCATCATGCAGGCGCGCTTCATCCGCTATCTCGAGCATCGCGGCCTGGTCGAGCCATCGGACCAGAAAGTCTGGTGCTTCCTCGGCGACGGCGAGATGGACGAACCGGAATCGATGGGCGCACTGACCATGCCGGTGCGCGAGAAACTGGACAACCTGGTGTTCGTGATCAACTGCAACCTGCAGCGTCTCGACGGGCCGGTGCGCGGTAACGGCAAGATCATCCAGGAACTAGAGGCCGCATTTCTTGGTGCCGGCTGGAACGTCATCAAGGTCATCTGGGGTTATCGCTGGGACCCGCTGCTGGCGCGCGACACGCACGGTGCGCTGCGCAGGCGCATGGAAGAGGCGGTCGACGGCGAATACCAGAACTTCAAGGCCAAGGGCGGCGCCTACACGCGCGAGCAGTTCTTTGGCAAGAGTCCGGAGACGCTGGAGCTCGTTGCACATATGTCGGACGACGAAATCGCGCTGCTCAATCGCGGTGGCCACGACGCGCAGAAAGTCTGGAACGCCTACGCGGCCGCAGTCGCGCACAAAGGCCGGCCGACCGTGATCCTCGCCAAGACCGTGAAGGGCTATGGCATGGGCAAGGCAGGCGAGGCGCTGAATGCCACGCACCAGCAGAAGAAGCTCGATGACGAGGCGCTCAGGGCATTCCGCGACCGCTTCAATATTCCGATTACCGACCAGGAGATCACCCGGCTGCCGTTTTTCCGTCCCGCCGAGGACAGCCCGGAGATGCAGTACCTGAAGAGTCACCGCAAGACGCTCGGCGGCTCCCTGCCGGTACGCCGCACGACAGCGCCGGCGCTTGCGGTGCCGCCGCTCGAGGCATTCAGGAGCCTGCTCGACGGCAGCGACGGCCGCGAGATTTCGACCACGATGGCCTGCGTGCGGATCCTGACGCAGTGGCTCAAGGACAAGAACATCGGCCCGCATGTCGTGCCGATCGTGCCGGACGAGGCGCGCACCTTCGGCATGGAGGGCCTGTTCCGGCAGGTCGGAATCTACTCGTCGGTCGGCCAGCTCTATACACCGCAGGATGCCGACCAGCTGATGTATTACCGCGAGGATCGCAAGGGCCAGATCCTCGAGGAGGGCATCAACGAGGCCGGGGCCTTCTGTTCCTGGATGGCCGCGGGTACCGCCTACGCCAATCACGGAATCAACATGATTCCGCTCTACATCTTCTACTCGATGTTCGGCTTTCAGCGCATCGGCGACTTCGCCTGGGCCGCAGGCGACATGCAG
>JANNTO010000222.1:0-10793 GCA_031403675.1 Gammaproteobacteria bacterium
CCTTTCGGCGTCAGCCAGATCACGCGGCCGGCCACCGGCAGTTTCTCCTCCTCGCCCATCAGGTTGAGGAGCATGAACACCTCGTCGCCAAGCCGATAGCTGCTGTTGGTCGGGATGAAGAGGCCGCCATTCTTCACAAATGGCATGTACGCGAGATACAGGGCGCTCTTGTCCTTGATCGTCAGCGTCAGGAGGCCAGGCTTGGTCGATGGCGCCCGCATCTTGACTCCGGTCACTCCTGCACCTTTCCGGTTGCATTGCCGAGCAGCGCTGCCAGCGACACCAGCAATCCTTCGAACAGCAGTTGCGTGTTCAGTGATCCGCCCACCAGTCGCCGTGCATCCCGCAACTGGTCCAATAGCCTGAAGCCCGCCCGTATCTTGGTTTCAAGCCCGGGCTGCCGCAACCATGGTAAACGATTATTGTTAACCAGATCACTAGCCAGGCCCGCTTCCTTCAGACCTCGCGTCAGCCAGGATTCGAGCCAGAAAAGTCGCGCGGCGGGCGCATCTTCGGCCCAGGATTGGGCGTTGCCGATCAGGTCGGTGTGGTCCTTGCCAGCGCCGGCCAATGCGTTCTCCATCTGCCGATCGAGATCCTCGAGGCCCGCCTGTGCGTATTCCATCGCCAGGAACGGCGCGCCGTGCGCGAGGCGCAGCAGTCCGTCCCAGCCGGCGCGCGGACTCGTCTGGCCGAGCCATGAGAGTGCTTGCGCGGTCGCCGGCAGCGGCGCGCGAAGTCGCATGCAACGGCTTGCGATGGTGCGCGGCATGCGGTCACTGCGGCTGGTCGTAAGCAGCAGAAAGGTGTCATCGGTCGGTTCTTCGAGCGTTTTCAGGAGTGCGTTGAACGACTTCCTGTTCATGGCCTCAGCGGGCGCGATCATCGCGACCTTGACGCCGCCGCGGTAACTTCGCATCGACAGTGTTTCGGAGAGGGTCCGCAGCTGTTCGATGCTGATTTCCTTCTTGTCGCTCGCCACGCTGATCCAGCGAAAATCGGGGTGACTGCCGGCCAGGAACAGATGGCAATCCCGGCAGCTGCCACAGGCACTCTCGCCCTGCTCCCTGGACCTGCAGAACAGTCGCGCCGCAATCCACAGACCGAGTTCCGCCTGCCCTGCTCCCGGCTGACCGAATATCAGTAACCCGTGCGGCAAGCGGCCCTGGTCCTGCATCGAGGCGAGACTCGAGCGTGCCGGCGCGAGCCAGGGCAGCAGCGCGCGTGCCAGTGCCGGGCCGACATCCGGCGGCGGCACGATTGATTCTTCGCGTTCCGATTCACTCATTGCGTGAGGTCGTCACAGCCAAGAGTCTCTCATCAATCACGCCGGCGACGGCGGCCGCGACGTCAGGTTCGTTCGCCGCCGCATTGATGATCCGCACGCGAGTCGGTTCTCGTGCAGCGATCTCGAGGTAGGCCTGCCGCACGCGCTCGAAAAATGTCGGGTCCTCGGTCTCGAACCGATCCGGTCGGTTGCCGCGGCCGACGACCCGCGACATTGCAACGGCTGGCGGCGCGTCGAACAAGAGAGTCAGGTCCGGCGTCAGTCGCGGATGGGCGATCTTTGCCAGTTGCCGGATCCACGCAAGATTGGCGCCGCTGCCGCCACCTTGGTAGGCGAGCGTCGCATCAGTGAAGCGGTCGCACAGCACCCAATGCCCGCGCAGGAGTGCCGGCCGGATCTTGTCAGTCACGTGACTGGCACGCGCCGCGAAGATCATCAGGAGTTCAACGGTTACGCCGAGCGGGCGTTCGCGCGGTTCGAGTACCATCGCACGCAGCTGTTCGGCGAGCGGCGTGCCGCCGGGCTCGCGGGTCGATAGCACCTTGATGCCGCGGCTTTTCAGGTACTCGGCCGCGAGCGCTGCTTGCGTCGACTTGCCGACCCCCTCAATTCCCTCAAACGTGATGAATCGGCCACGCACCGGATCAGCGTACCTGAACGCCGCTGCCGCCGCGCAGGTTGGCCAGGTGGCGCGAGACATTCGCGTTGTGCGCGACCAGCGAAGTTGCAAAGAAATGCCGCCCGTCGCCCATGCCGGTGGCGACGAAATAGAGTGCGTCGGTCATCGCGGGGCGCACCGCCGCTTCGAGCGCCGCGCGCCCACAGAGCGCAATCGGCGTCGGCGGCAAGCCGGCACGCGTGTAACTGTTATAGGCCGTATCTGCCACGAGATCGCGGCGGCGCAGGTTACCGTCGAACTTCTCGCCCAGACCGTAGATGACGGACGGGTCGGTCTGCAGTCGCATGCCCTTGCGCAAGCGATTGACGAAAACCCCGGCAATCAGCGGCCGTTCATCGGCCGCGCCCGTTTCCTTTTCGACCAATGACGCAAGGATCAGCGCTTCGTAGGGTGAATTGAACGGCAGGTCTGACGCGCGCCGTTGCCACGCCGACTGCAATTCAGTTTGCAGCCGCGCGTGCGCCTGTAACAGCAGTGCGCGGTCGGTGGTGCCGCGCGAAAAGCGGTAGGTATCGGGAAAGAATTGGCCTTCAGGATGCTGTTCGCCAAGACCGAGGCGTGCCATCCATTCCTGATCCGTCAGCCCCGCGAGTTCGACCGTCACCTGCGGGTGCGACTGGATTGCGGCCAGTGCCTGCCGGGCGGTCAGGCCTTCCGGGATGGTGAGCGCATGCAGCATTACCTCACCTGCGACAAACCGGTCGAGCAGGGCTGCCGGTGTGGTGCCCGGCTGCAGTTGGTATTCCCCGGCCTGGATGCGGGTCGCAGCGCCGCTCTGCTTGGCATGACGCACCCACGCTCCGCTGCGTTCCAGCAGACCCTGCGCGGCGAGAGCGTCCGCAACCGCCGCAAGCGACGCACCTGCCGGCACTTCGAAGATCACGGTCTGTTGCAACCCGGCAATTGGTTGCGTCAGCCAGACCTGCTCGTGCCGGCGCCAGCCGTACCAGAGCGCGATTGCAAGGAGCGCGAACAGGACCGCGAAACGGATCCACCGATTCATTGACGTTCGAGCCACGCGTTGAACAGTGCGACCCGCGGATCGGGCCGCAATGCTCGTCCTGCGAAATCGATCACCGGCCAGGCGCCGATCAGGGCGTTGGTCAGCAGCAGACCCGTGGCAGCAGCGAGCTCGGCCACGGACAATGCGCGCTCGACGACTGGATCACCCCGCTCCGCCGACCAGCTGATGAAGGCCCGGCGCAAGACGCCGGCGACTCCGCACTGATCGAGCACGGGCGTGATCCATCGTCCCCCGATCAATGCAAACAGATTGGCCTGGGTCGCAGAGATCACGCGCTCCCGGTCATCCATCATGAGCCCCTCATCCATCACAGCATCATCCCACTCGGCGCGCGCCAGCACCTGTTCGAGCCGGTTCAGATGCTTGATCCCGGCGAGCGCCGGATTGCATCCGAACCGCATCCGGCACCAGCCGAGCCGCACGCCGGAAGTCCACGCCGCCGGCTCCCATGCAGGCCACGGCAGGCTCGCGACGATCCGGGTTGGCTTTGGCCATAACGGCGGTCGATAGCCCCGCTCACCCACTCCGCGCGTGACGATCAGTTTGACGACGCCGCGATCCGGCGCTGCAGCGGCGGCAATCTCCGCGCGCAACTGCCCGGAATCCGGCAATGGAATGCCGAGACGTCGCGACCCTTCCGCGAGCCGCTCGAGGTGCCAGTCCAGAAATCGCACGCCACCATTCCTGGCCGCCATCGTTTCGAACAGGCCATCGCCATACTGCAGTCCGCGATCCAGCGCATCGATCCGGTCATTGGCACGGCCATCGACCCAGACGCGCATCAGGCCGTCCTGCCGAGCGCGCGCAACATGCCGAGCGCCTTGGCTCGCGTTTCGTCGAGCTCGCACGCCGGGTCGGAGTCCGCGACGATGCCGGCGCCCGCGCGTAGTTCGATTTCGCCGCCGCGGATCGTCATCGTGCGGATCAGGATGTTGAGGTCGAGACTGCCGTCGAGGGCGAGATAACCCATCGCGCCGGTATAGGCGCCACGGCCCGTGCCTTCAAGCTCGCCAATCAACTGCATGCAACGCACCTTCGGGCAGCCGGTGATCGTGCCACCCGGGAACAGGGCACGGATGACATCTCCCGGTTCGATTTCCGCGCGCAGCCGACCGCTGATATTCGACACGATGTGGTGCACGTGCGCATAGCTCTCGACGACCATGAATTCGTCCACCTGCACGGTCCCAGGTTCACAGATACGACCGAGGTCGTTCCGTTCGAGGTCGATCAGCATGACGTGCTCGGCTTGCTCCTTCGGACTACTGGTCAGCTCGGCAATGGATGCCGCATCACCGGTGGCCAGCCGGGGTCGCGTACCGGCGATCGGGCGCGTGTCGATGCGACGGCCCTGCACGCGCACCAGGCGTTCGGGTGAACTCGACAGGATCGCCAGATCGTCCAGTTGCGCGATGCCCGCGAACGCACCCGGGTTCGCGGCCCTGAGGTTCGCATACAGGGCTGCCGCGCTGGTCCCGGCCGGTTGCCTCGCGCGCCAGGTGCGGGCGAGGTTCGCCTGGTAGATGTCGCCCGCGGCGATATACCCAAGGGCCTGGCGGCAAGCCTCCAGATACCGTCCCGGCTCGTCCTCCACGACCGCCGGCCCCGGCTCATGGCCAGCAGGTCTCACTGCGGGAGCACCGGACTCGAGATCGGCCAGCAGCCCGCCAAGCGCCACCTCTGCCCCAGGCTCGGCGAGGATTGCCGTACGGCCGGTCGTGTGGTCATGAATGAGCGCGGCTGGCATGCGCCATGCGCAGGCCACGATCGGCAGCGGTGAGGGCGGGAGCCGGAGCGTAGGCTCGACCTCCCCCGCCAATTCATAGCCGAGGTACAGGAACCAGCCCCCGGCGAACGGCCATGGAGCGGGTGGCGCAGCGCCGCGTTCCCGGCGCCACCAGTCGTTCAGGCGTTCACCGAAACGCTCGCCCTGACCCGGGCCGGCAAGTCGCCCGGCGGCATCCAGCACCAATCGCTCCGGACTGGCGGCCAGCAGCAGGCTGTGGCGACCCAGCGGGGCGCCGGTCGCGGCACTCTCCAGCAGTACTGGGTAACGGTCGGGGAGGCCGGCATGCAGCGCCAGCATGCGCGCCACCGCATCGCCCAGCGGCGGCAGTTCGTGAACCAGGAATGGCAGCCTCCGCAGGCCGGGGCCGGAAGGCATGCTCACCGCAGCGCGCGGAAGACCAGCGTGCCGTTGGTGCCGCCGAAGCCGAAGGAATTGCTGGCGACCACCTCGATCTTCATGCGCCGCGCCGTATGTGGCACATAGTCGAGATCGCAACCCTCGCCCGGGTGGTCGAGATTGATGGTCGGCGGCACGACCTGATCGCGGATTGCAAGGATGCTGAAGATCGCCTCGACCACGCCCGCCGCGCCCAGCAAGTGGCCGGTCATCGACTTGGTCGAGCTGACCGCGAGTTGCGCAGCGTGGGAACCAAAAGCATTCTTGATCGCGGCGGTTTCGGCAATGTCGCCGAGCGGTGTCGACGTGGCATGCGCATTGATGTACTGCACGTCCTCCGCATTGATGCGCGCGTCGCGCAGGCAGTTCTGCATCGACAGGCACGCACCCGCGCCGTCCGCTGGCGGCGCCGTGATGTGAAAGGCATCGCCGCTCATGCCAAAGCCGGTCAGTTCCGCGTAAATCCTGGCGCCGCGGGCTTTCGCATGTTCGTATTCCTCGAGCACGACGCCGCCGGCGCCGTCGCCCATCACGAACCCGTCGCGGTCGCGGTCCCAGGGCCGGCTCGCGCGCCCGGGGTCGTCATTGCGTGTCGAGACGGCGCGCGCCTGACAAAACCCGCCGACCGCGGTCGGCGTTTGCGCCATCTCTGCGCCGCCGGCGACCACCACATCCGCATCGCCGTACTGGATTGTGCGCATGCCAATGCCGATGCTGTGCGTCGAGGTCGTGCAGGCCGTCACGACCGCCAGATTCGGGCCCGTAATCCCGTACATGATCGACAGGTGCCCCGAAATCATGTTGGTGATGCTGGCCGGGATGTAGAACGGAGAAATCTTTTTGGGGGTCCGCGTTTCGAGGTACTTCGCGTAGTTGTCCTCGATGGTCTCGAGGCCACCGATACCGGCACCGAAAACCAGTCCGATGCGCGCGCGATTCGCGTCCGTTACCTCGAGCCCGGCATCGGCAATCGCCTGCGCGCCGGCGGCGATCCCGAACTGCATGAACAGGTCCATGCGCCGCGCATCCTTCGCCGGCAGGTATTTCGTGACGTCGAAATCAATGACGTTGCCGGCGATCGTGCACGGAAAGCCGGTGGTGTCGAAGCGGGTGATCCGCCCGATTCCACACTTGCCCGCCAGTGCACCGGCCCAGCTGTCCGCGACCGAATTGCCGAGCGGCGAGATCATGCCCAGGCCGGAGACGACGACGCGTCGCTTGTTCAAGGCGCTTCCTCTGTCTGCCGGGACCGGCATGACGCGACGCACCCCGGCCGCTGGGCCGGGGCCCGCGCGTGAATGACTTCAGGCCTTGGACTGGTGCTGGACGATGTAATCGATCGCCTGCTGCACCGTGGTGATCTTCTCGGCATCCTCGTCCGGTATCTCGGTCTCGAACTCTTCCTCGAGCGCCATGACGAGCTCGACCGTATCCAGTGAGTCGGCACCCAGATCGTCCACGAACGAGGCGTCATTCGTGACTTCCTCGTCCTTGACCCCGAGTTGCTCGGCGACGATCTTCTTGACCCGTTCTTCGACTGTACTCATCGGTTTGATGTCCCTCACCTTGTGATGCCCATGTCGGCGCGTGCCGGCCGGGGCCGCCATTCTATGCCACGGACCCGCTACTGGCTACCAGAAGCCTTTCTTGTGCACTGTTTCTGAAAGCTTTTTTGGCTATCGAACACCCCTTTGCGCTCACGCCATGTGCATTCCGCCGTTGACGTTCAAGGTCTCGCCGGTAATCCATGCGGCGGCCGGACCCGCCAGAAAGCAGACTGCGGCGGCAACATCGGCAGGCGCGCCCAGTCTGCCGAGCGGAATCTGCGCCGCCAGGCCGTCGCGCTGTGCGTCGGTGAGCGACCGCGTCATGTCCGTGTCAATGAAGCCGGGCGCCACGACATTGACGGTGATGCCGCGCGAGGCGACTTCGCGCGCGAGCGAGCGCGTGAAGCCGCCGATCCCGGCCTTGGCCGCGCAATAGTTGGCCTGGCCAGGATTTCCGACCAGCCCGACGACCGAGGCGATATTGATGATGCGTCCCTTGCGGGCCTTCATCATGCCGCGCAGCACGGCCTTGCTGAGACGGAAAACCGAGCCGAGATTGGTGTCAATCACCGCGTCCCAGTCCTCCGTCTTCATGCGCAGCAACAAAGTGTCGCGCGTGATGCCAGCGTTGTTCACCAGGATTGTCACGGGTCCTTCGTGCGCTTCAAGGTCGGCGATCGCTGCCTCGCTCGCGGCGCCATCCGCGACGTCGAGCACGATGCCGCGCCCCGTGATGCCGGCGGACTTCAACGCTTCATTGATCGCGCCGACGCCGGCGCCGCCGGTTGCCGTGCCAATGACGGTTGCACCCGCGGCACCGAGTGCCAGTGCGATGGCCCGGCCGATGCCGCGCGACGCGCCGGTCACCAGGGCAATTTCACCGGTCAGTGTCTGCGTCGTCATGAGTCCAGGCTCCCAGCTGCCGCGATCATTGCGGCTTCGAGCGATTCCGGCGAATCGATGGCGGCCAGCGACAAATCGCGGCCGCCCGGCGCGCGGCGCGCCAGCCCCATCAGCACCTTGCCGGGGCCGCACTCGTACAGATGGGTCGCGCCAGCCGCGATCATGCTCGCCACGATAGCGGACCAGCGCACCGGATTGAACAGTTGTCGGTAAAGCCCATCGCGAATCGCTGCGGGGCTGTCATGCAGGCCACCGTCGAAAGCCTGGACCCGGATACGCGGTATCTGGACCGGAACCTCCGCAAGGCGCACGCGTACCTGGTCGGCAGCCGGTCTCATCAGCACGCTGTGTGACGGCACTGATACCGGCAGCAGCAACGCGCGTTTCGCACCGCGCGCCTTGCAGGCCTCGATTGCGCGCGCGACCGCGGTCGCGTGACCCGCGATCACGAGCTGGCCCGGCGAGTTGTAATTGACCGGCTGCACGACTTCGCCCTGCGCAGACTCCGCGCAGGCGGCTTCGATCACGTGGTCGTCCAGGCCCAATATGGCTGCCATCGCCCCGGTTCCGGCCGGCACGGCACGCTGCATGGCCTGGCCGCGAAAACGCACGAGCGTCAGTGCCGCCGGAAAATCGATCGCGCCCGCGCAGACCAGCGCACTATATTCGCCGAGACTGTGCCCGGACATCATGGCGGGCGAACGGCCACCACGTTCGCACCAGGCCCGCCAGACTGCGACGCCCGCAGTCAGCATCGCCGGCTGGGTGCGTTCCGTTTCCGCCAGCAATTCTTCCGGACCCTGCTGACACAGGGCCCATAGGTCATAACCAAGCACCGTGGAAGCTTCGGCAAACGTGTCGGCGACCACCCTTTCTGCGGCTGCGAGCGACGCCAGCATGCCGACCGATTGCGAGCCCTGACCCGGGAACATCATCGCCAGCTTCAATGTCGCGCCCCCACCCACCGGGATGCGCGGATTATAGGTTGAGCACGACGTCACAAGGCGACGGCATGCGCCGGGACCTCTGCAGGTGCTCTGATATCATTGCGGGTGCCTCGCATCGGGGCAGGAGAACTGGATGCCTCTTGTTGTACTCCGCGAATCCGGGTTCACGCTGATCGAGATCATGGTCGTGCTGGTGATCATCGCGATCCTGAGCGCACTGATCGGTCCGCAGATTCTTGGGCGCGTGGACGAGGCGCGCGTCACCGCCGCCGGCCAGGATATCCAGACCCTCGGAACGGCGCTCGATTTTTATCGCATGGACAATTTCCGCTATCCGACCACCGACCAGGGTCTCGAGGCGCTGGTCAAGAAACCGGATGATCCTACGGTCCGCAACTGGCGGCCGGAGGGTTATCTGAAGGCGCGAACCGTGCCGCAGGACCCTTGGGGCAGCGAGTATCGCTACTTGTTTCCCGGCAGCCACGGCGGTGCCTACGATCTTTACTCGCTGGGCGCCGATGGCGAACCCGGCGGCGAAGGCACCGATGCGGATCTCGGCAGCTGGAATCTCGAGTGACGTCCTGAGTTCGTGGTGACGACGGCCGTGTTTCATCCGCGCCAGGGCCAGCGCGGCATGACGCTGATCGAGATTCTGGTCGTGGTCGTGATCATGGGCATCCTGGCGACCATTGCCACACTCTCGATCGGGTTGCTCGGCGCGGATCGCGAAATCGAACGCGAAACCGAGCGGCTGACCGACGCGATCGCGCTGCTGCAGGAACAGGCACAGCTCGAGGGCCGTGACTATGGACTGCGGATTGAAACAGCACGTTACGAGTTCCTGCGCTTCGATGGGTTCGAGCAACGCTGGTCCGAAATCGAAGACGATTCCGCATTACAACCGCACGCGCTGCCGCCAGGACTCGCATTCGAACTCGTAATCGAAGGAAGGCCCGTGCTGCTGCGACAGGTGGCCAAGCTCGAGGCGCGCCTCCCGCAACTGATCGCCTGGGGCGCCGGCGACATGACGCCCTATCGCCTGGCGCTGGCACGCAGCACTGCCTCCCGCATCACGTTGATTGGCAGCGCCGATGGCATGATCGAGATCGAGCGTGATGGCGAGCAGTAAATCCGGCCGTGGCTTTACGCTGGTCGAGGTCGTGGTCGCCCTCGCGATTGTCGCGGTCGGCATGCTCGCGGTCTTCAAGACCATCGGCGATACCGTCAACAACGTAACCTATCTGCGCGATCGCAGCTTCGCAGCCTGGATCGCGGACAACCGGATCACCGAGATCCGGCTTTCGGGACAGATGCCCTCGGTCGACGAAACCAAAGGCGAACTCGAGTACGCCGGGCGCCACTGGCATTGGGTCACCCAGGTCGCCCAGACCCCGGTCGAGGGCCTGCGGCGCATCGATGTGCGCGTGCGCCGCGCAGGCGACGCGGAGGATTCGTCGCTGGTCAGTCTGGCCGGATTCGTCGGCGCGACGGCCACTGCGAGCGGACCGTCGCCGACGCCCTGGAACACCGGCGAGCCAGCCGATGAAGAGGAATGACCCGGGCATGCGGCGGGAAAATCTCCGGCAACGCGGATTCACGCTGATCGAGATCATGGTTGCGACCGTGATCCTGGCGGTAATGGCCATGATGGCCTACCGCGCAGTCGGCGAAGCCCGGGTCGCGGTCACGGCGGCGGAAGGCCACATGGGACGGCTGCGCGAGGTGCAGCGCGCCATGCACCTGATGGTCAGCGACTTCCGCACGCTGGCGCCACGACCGGTCCGCGAACTCATCGGCGACGGCTACCGAGCGGCACTGCTGCGCGACCCGAATGCGGTGACGCTGGTGGAGCTGTCGCACGCCGGCTGGTCGAACGGCGCGGGCACGCCGCGCGGCACGGTGCAACGGGTCAGTTACCGGCTTGAAGAACGCAAGCTGATCCGCGAACACTGGGAGGTGACCGACCCGACGCTCGCGAATCTGCGGGTCAAGCGCGAACTCGTGAGCGAGGTCGAGCGCATCGAGATCCGCTACATGAATTCCGGCCGCGAGTGGGTCACGCAATGGCCACCATTCAACAGCAGCGCGGATTTCGGTTTCCGCATGCGTCCGCTTGCGGTTGAGATCACGATCGTGCTCTCCGACTACGGCGAGTTGCGCCGGCTGATCGAGGTGCCGGGATGAGGCAGCGCGGCGTGGCCCTGATCACCGCCATCGTGC
>JANNTO010000223.1:0-2559 GCA_031403675.1 Gammaproteobacteria bacterium
CCTCGATCGCGAAACGGAATCCTTTTTCGCGCAGCGCCTTGTGCAGCGCGACCGCGTCCTTGATCTGCTGCGCGGCGACTTCTTCGCGCACCTGGAACACGATGCGCGCCGGCTCGATTTTGGTGGTCCGCAGCTGGTTCGAGAGCCAGGCCGCGAGCGTCGGGTCCGACAGCGATTCCTGCGACAGGCGCACGAACAGGGCGCCGGGCTTGCGCGCGGCGCAGAACGACATCGCTGCACCGATGACCCAGCGGTCGACGTTCTTCATCAGGTCGTTGCGCTCGGCCGCCGGCATGAACACCGACGGCAGCACCTCCTGGCCCTGCTCATCCAGCATGCGCACCAGCACGTCGAACATGCCGAGATCCTCGCCGACCAGGCTCGCAATCGGCTGCTGCACGAGCCGGAAACGATTCTCCATCAGCGCCGACTTGATTTGCTTGACCCAGAGACGGTCCTGGTCCTGCAGCCGCAGCAGCGCACCGGTGTGCTCGAGGAGTTGCACGCGGTTGCCGCCAAGATCGCGGCCCTGGCGCAGCGCCATGTAGGCGTCGTTGGCCGGGCCTTCCGGCGAGCGCACTTCCGCCGGCACCGGCCCGAGTCCTACGGTGCAGGTCGTGGACAAAGATTTTGCGCCGGCCTGGAAGACCTCGGATGCGACCTTGCGCACCACGTGCTCAGACCAGGCTTCGACGTCCTGGGTATTGCCGCGTTCGAGCAGCAGCATGAATCCGTGGCCGCCGAAACGGCCGGCCAGGTCGCCTGGCTGCACCTGTTCGCGCAGCAGGCGTGCGAATTCGGTCAGGAAATCTTCGCCGACCATCACACCAAGCTCTTCATGCACAGCTTCGTACTTGTCCGGCTCGACGTAGGCGAGGCAGCGCACGCCGGCCTTGACCGGTTCGGCCAGCTTCTCGCGCAGCTTCTCAACGAAATAGCGCCGATGCATGAACCCGGTCGCCGGATCGCACTGCATTGCCTCCTCGAGCTTGCGCTGGTACTCGCCGGAATCGGTCGGTCGCGCAGGTACGCAGACCCGGACGCAGGGGTCGCCGTCGAACTCGGCGCGCGTCAGCTGGAATTCGAGCGACGGCGTATGGCCGCTGACCACGAGCGCCGAAGCATGCAGCGTGTGACCGGACCACTTGCCCTGCATGCACGCGACCAGCGCGCCCTTGATCGCCGCGTGATCGTCGGGATCGAAGGCGTCCATCAGCGGCGTACCGACAACTTCCTCGGGATTCGAATAGCCGAACAACGTGAGCCATGCGGGATTCCCGTCGACGATGATCCCTTCCTGGACCTGGGCGATCGCGTCGGTCGATCCAGCGACGATATGCTGCAACTGCTTCTTGTATTCGCGCGCCGAGGCGAGCGTGGTCGACAGCGCGCGGTCGAGGCGATAGGTACGGAGCTCCCGGCCGACGACCAGCTGCAGGCGCGGGACGTTGGTAAGCGTGACGGCGTCCTGCGCTCCGAGCGCGAGCGCCTGAGCGATCGCATCCTCGTCGAGCTTCTCGCGCACGATCAGGACCGGCACGTCGGGTGCGAAGCGCGCCCGGAAATCCATCGCGCTCGCCAGGTCGACGATGCCTTCGTCGGCAAACAGCATCAGCATTTCGGCGGAAGCCTGGGTCAGGGCGTCACCCAGGTCGCGCGCGTCCGGCAGCCAGGTCACGTGGACCGGATGGCCGGCATTTCGCAGTGCCTTGTTGATCGCCTCGACATGGTCCTGACTGCGGGTCAGCGCAATCATTGGGACGGCAGCGGGTTGCTTCAAAATCCGGCTCCGGGGGGGCAGCTAGCCTGCGATGGGTGGCGCGATAGTAGCACCGCGAAAACCGTCCATTTCGCGACCCGCGTCAAGCTCCGGGCCGCGAGTGGCCGCTTCCGCTAGCAGCGGCTATGATACGCGGCCTTTTCCAGCACCCACCCCCGGCCTTTCCGGGTTTCGGCAGCGCTATCCCATGTCCAGCGTCAGCACCAATGATTTCCGTTCGGGCGTCAAGGTCATGCTCGACAAGGATCCGTGTTCGATCGTCGACAATGAATTCGTCAAGCCGGGCAAGGGCCAGGCGTTCAACCGCGTGCGGATCCGCAACTTGCGCACCGGGCGCGTGATCGAGCGCACCTTCAAGTCCGGCGATACGCTCGAAGCCGCGGACGTGAGCGACGTCGACATGCAGTTCCTGTACGCCGACGGGCAGTTCTGGCATTTCATGCAGCCTGAGTCGTTCGAGCAATTCGCGGCGGGCGAGACCGCGGTCGGCGAAGCCGCGCAGTGGCTCAAGGACGGCACGGTCTGCATCGTGACCCTGTGGAACGGTCAGCCGTTGACCGTGACGCCGCCGCCACACGTCGAACTCAAGATTGTGGAGACCGACCCCGGCATGCGCGGCGACACGGTCACCGGCGGCACCAAGGTCGCAAAACTCGAGACCGGCGCTTCCGTCAAGGTGCCGTTATTCGTCAATCAGGGCGAGATCGTCCGCGTGGATACGCGCACCGGCGGCTACATCTCGCGCGTCAAATAGAGGGGACATCTCCTTTCAAAAAGGG
>JANNTO010000224.1:0-12988 GCA_031403675.1 Gammaproteobacteria bacterium
GCGCCTGCGTCAATCCGGTATTGGGCAACCCGGCGAGATTCGGACTTACGGTCTGCACCCGGCTGCCGCCGGCGCGATGGCTGACCAGATAGGCGTGGAATCCGCCCGCACGCGCAGCCGGGAAGCCGAACAGCAGGTTGACGATGCCTTGCTCGCGATGCCGTTCGCGGTTGACCCGCTCATCGCACAGCACGAACCAGCGATCACCCTGTTCACGATGCGCAAATGCGCCGCGCTCTTCGAGCGCAGCGAAGAAGCTTTGCACTTGTGCACTGGCACGCCGCCAGGTTGCCGGCTCGTTCGGCTCGAACAGCATCCAGCGCGTGCCTCGCTCGATACTGTTGACGATCAGGAATGCCAGGCGGCGGGCCGCCAGCGAACGCCAGTCCGCGGATCCGGCGCCAGGGCCTGCGAGCGTGCAGGCCGGCTGCGATTCGCGACCCGGACGGCGCACGGTCTGCACGATGTTGACTCCGCAACCCGCGAGTCGCGCCCGGTAGTCGTCGTCGACCGCGCAGACCGGCCGCAGTCCGGGACGCAGCACCGTGTCTTCGGCGTAGGCCGCTGACCAGACCGGCCACAAGTCCGCCGCGCGCGCAAGCGTACCCGCGACCGCGCCGCAAGGTGCGAATGTCTCGAACCGCCCGCGCAACTTGTCGTAGCCAAGTAAACGCGGAAAGAACATGCAGGCGGAATCGGAGGGCAGCGACCAGTCGCGCATCTCGGCCAGCGCCTTGGCGGCGGTATCCCAGGCGAGTGGCGGATCGACAAACAGGAGCACCCGGCGTTCGCGGCAGTAGCGGTTCGCGACCAGCAGCGTGCTCGCACCGAGGTCGGTGTCGCGGGCCAGCGGCGGAATGCACAGCAGGTTGAAGGTATCCGCGGCATCGAGCGCGAACAGGCCGGTGCCCTGCGCCGCGGAACCGATGATGTCGTAATCGGTGAGCGGCGCACCGTCATCCGCGTCGGGACCCGAAAGGACATAGCCGGCCAGGTCGCGCGCGTTGCTGCGCGGCGTCGGATCGGGGCGGTAGCCCGGCAATGGGCCCGCGACCCGCGCGAGCTGCGATTCGGCCAGCACCGTCGTGACATACCTTGCGCTGTCCGCACGCAACGACAGCCGTCGATAGATTTCCTGGTCCTCGATGTGTTCGGAACCGGGCGTGCGCACCCGCTGCAACACGAGGTTGAAGCAATCGTCCTCGTTGTCGCCGATGCCGTCGTAGTCGACTGCCGCGCGCAGGAATTCGCGCGTGCCTGGTGCGAGCGCCTGCAGCACCAGCGCCTGCTCCCCGGCCGGCAATTGCAGCGTGCAGCAGCGCGCGCCATTCGCGACGCGCACCACAATGGCCGTGCGACCACCATTCTCGAAGTACTGCTCGACGGCGTAGGAAAGTGTGCTGGGCTGCCAGAGACCGCCGAAAATGCGCTGGTACTCGGCGAAGTTGCCGAGCGTGATCGGGCGATTGACGGGGCCGCGCAGACAACGGCCGACGAATGCGCTGACCGCTGTTGGCGCTTCCGAGATGGACTGTCCAGCCCCGGCGTCCTCTTGAACCTGAAAACCGGCCAGTCGTTCCGCCACCGAATACCCCCGCGGATTTGCCAAAGATTATCACAGGCCACCCGCAGCGGTTCGCTTGGTTTATAACGACACATGCATTCCCACGACGAAAACTGGCGGCTCGGTTTCACGCTGTCGCTTACTACTGCCGTGTTGTGGGGACTGCTGCCGATCGCGTTGAAGGTGGTGCTGACCGGGATGGACGCCTACACGATCTCCTGGTGGCGTCTTGCGGCTTCGATGGTCGGACTCGGCGCGTTTCTCGCCTGGCGTGGCCAGTTGCCGCGGCTCGCCAACGCCGGACGCGCGGGATTGCTGCTCCTCGGTGTGGCACTGGTGATGATGCTCGCCAACTACGTGCTGTACCTGGTCGCGCTCGATCACACGACGCCGTCGGTTGCCCAGGTCGTGATCCAGCTGGCGCCGCTGCTGCTGCTGCTCGGCGGCGTATTCGTATTCCACGAACGATTCGCGGCGCGCCAGTGGTTCGGTTTCATCGTGCTGGTTGCCGGACTGCTGCTGTTCTTCAATCATCGGTTGCCGGAACTCGCGCGGCCGACCGAAGGGCTCGGGTTTGGTGTCGCGTTGATGGTCGCAGCCGCGATTTCCTGGGCCATCTACGGACTGGCACAGAAACAGTTGCTCGTGCACTTCACCGCACGCCAGGTGCTCTGGGTGCTTTATGTCGGTGCATCGGTCGCGCTGCTGCCCGCGGCGACACCGGCGGCAGTTTTCGATCTCGATGCCTTGCAGCTCTGGATGCTCGCATTCTGCTGTGCCAACACGCTGATCGCCTACGGTGCCTTCGGCGAGGCGTTGCACTACTGGGATGTGTCGCGCGTCAGCGCCGTCTTGTCGACTGCGCCGCTCTTCACGCTCAGCTCAATGTGGCTGCTGGAACGCTCGGGGATCGCCCTGCTCGCCCCTGAAGGCCTGAACACCCTGTCGATCGTGGGCGCGTTGGCGGTGGTCGCGGGATCGATGACTTCGGCGCTCACAGCGCGGTCCTGAGGACCGGATCAGGGGCTGGTGCTCGCCCTCGCGTCGACGCCTTCCGCGGGCTTCGCGAACTGCGGATCGCCGGCGTACTGATCTTCGACGCCGTTCCAGGTTGCGCCCTGCGGGATCGCATTTCGCACCCGCGGCGCCCCGGTGATGGTCGTTGCGAGTTCCGGTGCGATTCCGGGTCCGACCGGTAGCGCGATGCCCCGCGGCTTTGCGGCTGCGCGACGGATTGCTTCCCAGTCGATAGCGGCGGCATGCTCCGCCACTTTCTTCCACAACGGCTTGACCGGCTTCTTCGTGTTCTGACGGAGCGCCTTCGGCACATCGGACCAATCGCGCTGGTCGTCGACGAGCGGCTCATAGGCCTGCAGCAGCAGCTGGTCGCCGTGCCAGCCGAGCAGATACGGCTGGTTCACGACAGTCACCTTGGTGCCATCCGGCACCAAATCGTAAATCCGCGCGATGTCCTCGGGATACAGGCGAATGCAGCCAGCGCTTGCGCGCATGCCGACGGCGGGCGGCTTGTTGGTGCCGTGGATCAGGTAGCTCGGCCAGCCGAGGCGCATCATGTGACGGCCGAGCGGATTGTCCGGACCGGCCGGCACCTTGTCCGGCAGGATGTCGCCGTCCTTCGCATGTTCCTTGCGCACGGAAACGGGCGGCGTCCACACCGGATCCTTCACGTGCGCAACGACCTTGGTGCTGCCTTCGGGCGTCGCCCAGCCGACCTTGCCTATTCCGATCGGATGCGTAATCACTTCGGCAGGCCCGTCCTTGGGCGCATCCTTGGCGCGCTTCGGATAGAAGTAGAGGCGCATCGCCGCCAGATTCAGCACCAGTCCTTCGCGCGGTGCATCCGGCAGCACGAACTCGGTCGGCAGCACGATCTGGGTGCCTGCACCGGGCAACCAGGGATCGACGCCGGGGTTGGCGCGCACCAGTTCCGTGTAACCGACATTGAAGCGCCGCGCGATATCCGCAAACGTGTCTTCGTGGCGCGAATTTGTGACCTGCAGCTGGCCAACGACGTCCTGGTCCGGACTGACCATGAATCGATGGGTCGCAGCCGCGAGCGGGAGTTCGGGCGCCGCCGGCAGCACCGCCACCGGCTTGTCAGCCGGCTTCACAACCTTGCGCCACAGCGACTCGAATGGCGTGCAGGCGGCCAGCGCCGCCGGCAGCAGGAAGATCGCAATGCGCAAAGCCGGCCGGGTCATGGCCCGGCATTATCCACGGAAACCGCGTGCCCTCACCAGATCTTCACGCGCTCCGCGACCGGCCGCCAGAGCCGATCGCCCTCGCGAACCCCGAAGGCGTCGTAGAACTCGTCCATGTTGGCGACCACGCCGTTGGCGCGGAACTCGTCTGGAGCATGTGGATCGGTCAGCACGACTTCCCGCATCAGCCCGTCGCGCCATTTCGTGCGGTTGGCCTGGGCGTAGCCGAGGAAGAAGCGCTGGGTTCCGGTATAGCCGTCGATCACCGGCGGCTCGGCGCCGTTCAACGACTTGATATAGGCGGCGTAAGCGACTGTCGCGCCCGACAGGTCGCCGATGTTCTCGCCGAGTGTCAGCTCGCCGTTGACATTGAGTCCAGGCAACGCCTCGAACGCGGAGTACTGGCGGACGAGACCGGCAGCGCGATCCTTGAACCGCTGGCTGTCCGCAGACTGCCACCAGTCGCGCAGGTTGCCGTCGCCGTCATACTGGCGCCCGCGGTCGTCGAAGCCGTGGCTGATTTCGTGGCCGATGGTCGAACCGATTGCGCCGTAGTTGACCGCATCGTCGGCCTGCATGTTGAACAGCGGCGGCTGCAGGAAAGCGGCCGGGAACACGATCTCGTTGTTGGTCGGCAGGTAATAGGCATTCACGGTCTGCGGCGTCATGAACCACTCGGCTGGGTCCTTCGGCTGCCCCGCGCGCGCTGCCTGCCAGTTCCACTCAAACTGGTTGGAGCGCATCACGTTGCCGATCAGGTCATCGCGCCGGACTTCGAGGCCCGCATAGTCGCGCCACTTGTCGGGATAGGCGATCTTGACCTTGATCTTGGCGAGTTTGGTATGCGCTTCCGCCTTGGTTTCAGCGCTCATCCACGCGAGCGAGTCGATGCCGCGGTCGAATGCCGCCAGCAGGTTCCTGACCAGCTGATCCATGCGCTGCTTGGCTTGTGGCGGAAAATGGCGCCTGACGTACTCGGAGCCGATCGCCTCGCCCATCGCAGCGTCGGTCTCCTGCACCGCGCGCTTCCAGCGCGGCCGTAGCGCCTCAGTGCCGCGCAGGGTCCGCGAATTGAAATCGAACGCCGCTTCGACGAATGCCGCCGGCAGCAGGCGCGCAAAGGCGCCGATCGTGCGCACCGTCAGGTAATCCTTCCATACCGACAACTCGACGCTGTGCAGGTACTTGCCGAGCGCAGTCGAGTAACTCGGCTGGCGCACGATGAAGTCGCCGGCCGGCAGGCCGCTTGCCGTGTACCAGGCCTTCCAGTCGAACCCGGGCGCGAGCACTGCTGCCGATTCGAGGCCATGCCGGTTGTAGGTCTTGATCGGGTCGCGGTTTTCGACCGGCGTCCACTGATCGCGCGCGATCTGCGTCTCGAGTTCGAGGATCTTTGCCGCGCGCGCAGTGCCATCGGGCTGGCCGGCCAGCGTGAAGAGTTTCGCGAGATACTCCACGTACTTGCGGCGGAATTCGACGTAGGTGTCCGCTTCGTCCAGGTAGTAGTCGCGATTCGGCATGCCGAGGCCGTCCTGGGACAGGTAGGCGACGTTGTGCGTCGAATTGCGCGCATCCGGAAAGACATAGGCGCCCAATGGCACGCTGATGCCGAGGCCCTGGGCGCGGCCGAAGAAGCGCGCCAGCGCCGCCGGCCCGTCGATCGCGTCGATCGCTGCGAACAGTGGTGCAAGGGGCGCCATGCCGCGCTGCTCGACGAGTTCTTCATTCATGAAACTTGTGTACATGTCGCCAAGCCGGCGCATGTCGGGGGTCGCGGCATCACCGGCAGCGGCGGATTCGAGCAGGATTGCGCGGACGTCGTCCTGCGCCTTCTCGAACAGCATGATGCCGATGCCAGCGCTCGGATACTCGGCCGGGAATGGCGTGTTCGCGAGCCAGGTGCCATTCACGTGGCGGAACAGGTCGTCCTGTGGCCGCACATTGCGATCCATCGCGGTGGCGTCGATACCGGATGCAAGCGGTACGGAGGCCCTATCGGCTGAGGCAATTGCGGCGCACGACGCGAACACCAGGGCAGGCAGCAATTTGCGCGGGAACATTGCGGAACTCCAGGGTCGCAGGGGCGCGCAGTATAGGGCAGCGAACTGAGACCCGGGTTCCGCAACGCGACCAGGCGTTTGCTTGCCGGGACGAGTCCCCTGGACCCGGAATTTCAGGCCCGGTAAGCCTTCAGCACCAGCGGCCAGCGCACCCGCCGCGCACCACCACCCCAGGCTTCAGCCAGCGGCAACGCCAGCAACTCGAGTGGCTCGCGACGCGTGCGCGCGCGGTGGCGCTGGACCGCGGACCAGGTGCCGAGGTAGCCAAGCGCAGCGTCGGCATCCCAGTCGGCGCACATTTCGAATGCCGGCGCGACAATTCCCGGCAGTGGCACCAACAGGCCGCGATAGCCTTCTTCGACGTGCCGGCGTTCACGTGGCCAGTAGTGCCCGACGACATCACGCGAGAAATCATTCACGAGCCGGTCAATCCCGTGGGTGGTTTCAAACAGGGCGTAACACCAGACCGCCAGGATTCCGCGCGGTCGCAGTACACGCCGCGCCTCGCCGACGAAGGCATGCCAGTCGAACCAGTGTGCCGCCTGCGCGGCGACGACCAGATCGGCGCAGCATGCGGGAAGTGAAATCTTTTCGGCGGATTCCTGGCGATACTCGACACGCGGGTGCGCTCGTGCCTGTCGCAGCTGCGCGGCACTCGCGTCACAACCGACGACCGCTGCGAAATGTCGCGCCAGGCCGATCGCCGCCTGGCCATTGCCGGTCGCGACATCGACCGCGAATTGCCGGCCTGGGGACTGCTCCGCGAGCCAGGCGTAGAGCTGCGGCGGATAATCCGGCCGGTACCTTTCATAGGCATCCGACCGGCACGAAAAGTGGTCCTTGAATGGCGCCGTCTCGCTCATCGCATGATTGTAGCGGGGCAAAAAAAAACCCCGGGGCGTTAGCCCCGGGGCGGAAGTGCGGACTTTCGGTGAAGGGAAGGAAGTCCGCTAGGGGATACTGACGTCGACAAAAATACTGGCTTGAAGACTAGCGCTGGCGCCGCCCAGCCGACGTGAAGCGCGGCACAGTTTGTGGAGTGGTGGCCAGGACGCCGCAAAAGCCCTTATTATTCAATATCTTGTAGGATCGATGAATCGGCCATGACGACCTTCCGCACACCCCGCAGGCCCGGTTCGAAGTACGCGACCCCCGAGGGCGCGCGCCGGTTACGCGCCGAACTCAATGCGCTCTGGACCGTTGAGCGCCCGCTGGTGACCCGTTCGGTCGCCGAGGCAGCCGCCCAGGGCGATCGCTCGGAGAATGCCGAATACATTTATGGCAAGCGCCGGCTGCGCGAAATTGATCGCCGGGTCCGATTCCTGCGCGAGCGCCTGGACGGCATGAAGATCGTTTCCGAGCCGCCGTCCGACCCGGGCCGCATATTCTTCGGTGCCTGGGTGACGATCGAAGATGCCGCGAGCACGAGACGACGACACCGAATCGTCGGACCCGACGAATTCGACCGGGAAACCGGCTACATCAGCATGGACTCGCCACTCGGTAGCGCCCTGCTCGGCAAGCGGATCGGCGATGCGCTGGAAGTCGAGCTGCCGGCGGGTCGGCAGCAATTCGCCGTCGTTGCGATCCACTACGAAGAGGGGACAGTCCCCTGACGGGGACAGTCCCCCTCAGATGACGCGGATATTCTTGAACTGCCAGGGATCGCTTTCGTCGAGGTCTTCCGGAAACAGCCGGCTCCGGTCATAGAGCGGCGACCAGTCCGTGAACTTGCCGACCACGGGCCCGAGATACGGCATGCAGATCTCGAGACTGCGGCGGAAGTCGAGTTCATCCGGCTCGACGACGCCCATCGCCGGATTCTCGATGGCCCAGATCATGCCGGCGAGTGCGGCGACCGTGACTTGCAGTGATGTGGCGCTGTTGTGGGGCGCAAGCTTGCGCGCCTCGTCGATCGAAAGCTGCGAGCCATACCAGTAGGCATTCTTCGGGTGGCCCGCGAGCAGCACGCCGAGCTCGTCCATGCCGGAGGTGATGTCGCCCATCATGATGCGCTTGCGTTCCTGCGGCCGGAAATTGCGGCCGCAGAACTCATGCACCGACAGCACGGCGTTGTCCGACGGGTGATAGGCGTAATGCACCGTCGGGCGGTACAGCACGCGATCGTTCTGGCGAACCGTCAGGAAATCGGAGATCGAGATCGATTCGCCGTGCGTGATCAGGAAGCCGTGGAAGTGCTTCGACTCCGGCGTCCAGGTGCGCACGCACGTCGCGCAGCCGGGCTGCGTCAGGAAAATCGCGCTCTTGCGGCCGAAATCATGCTGCCGGCCATCGCGTGGAAAATGCCGCTCATGGGTGCCCCAGCCGAGTTCGGCAGGCTGGCTGCCTTCGCTGACAAATCCGTCCACCGACCAGGTGTTGACGAATTCGTCCGGCATCTTGGGCCGGTTCGAAACCTGCGTGTCGCGCTCGGCGATGTGAATGACCTTTACGTTGAGGTCCTTGGCAAGATTGGCCCAATCCTCGCGGCTCTTCGGGTCACCCGCGTCGCGACCGCAGCCCGCGGCGACGTCGAGCAGCGCCTGCTTGACGAAATGCGAGACCAGTCCCGGATTGGCGCCGTGCGTCAGCACAGCAGTGGGGCCGTTGGTCCAGGCCTTGCGCAATTCGAGCACTTCTTCGCGCAGTGCATAGTTGGTGCGGCGGCTGGCCGGGATATTCGGATCGGTGTAGCCGCCGGGCCAGGGCTCGATGCAGGTGTCGAGATACAGCGCGCCCTTCTCGTGACACAGCTTGATCAGCGCGATACTCGACACGTCGACCGACAGGTTCAGGACAAAGTCGCCCCGGCCGACCAGCGGATCGAGCACATGGCGGAAATTCTCGCGAGTCAGCGGGTGATTGAGGAACTTGATGCCGTACTCGCTGGCCTCTTCGCGGCCGGCTTCGTCCGCCGTCACGATCGTGATGCGGTCCACCGTCAGTCCGCCGACATGGCGCATGATCAGCGGCAGAACACCCTGGCCGATGCTGCCGAACCCGATGAAGATCAGCCGGCCCGGAAAGTGCGTGTGGATCGGGTACTCGCTCATGATTTCTGCAGATCCATTATCGTAGGGAGCAAGGGCGCAGAATGTACCGTAAATTAATGCCCATGTGGCGCTATCCGCTGACCCTGCTGGTCATCTACGGCGTGGTCTGGCTGGCACTCGCGATTGAGCCGGTCTACCGCCAGGATTGGCTGCTGGAAAACGCGATTGTCGCCGTTGCCTTGCCGCTCTTGGTGCGGACCGCACGGCAGCTGCGGTTCAGCAACTTGACCTATACCTGCCTGTTCGTATTCTTTGTGCTGCACGCGATCGGCGCCCATTACACCTATTCGCTCGTGCCGTATGACGAGTGGTACCGGATGCTGACCGGCGCGACGCTCGAGGGCCGCAATCATTACGATCGCGTCGTGCATTTTCTCTACGGGGTGCTGGTGACGCCGGCCGCAGTCGAGATCTTTGCGCACTACGGGCGTTATCCGAAGAGCTGGGCGTTCCTGTTCCCATGGCTGTTCATGGCCGCACATTCGGTCATTTACGAGCTGATCGAATGGGCGGCGGCGATCGTATTCGGCGGCGAGCTGGGTCAGGCCTATCTTGGAACGCAGGGCGATATCTGGGACGGCCAGAAGGACATGGCGCTCGCGCTCGCCGGCACGACGATTACACTCGTGGCACTCGCCGCAGCCGGCAGGCTGCCGATCCGGCGCAAATAGCGGGTCAGGCGTCCTGAAGCCGGAATGGCACCGGACGCACGCAGCCCTGGCGCGCGCGCTCAATCTCGACTGCGCGGCGCCAGAAAGCCCGCTCGTCATTGGACAGCCGCGGCAGCTTGCGGCGATCTGCGACGCCGGCCGTCGCTGCGCCGTAGGACGCCTCTTCTGAAAGCGTGGTGTCGTCCATCGCAGGTAAGATGCGGACAGCCGAAAAATGGTTGCAACGCAGGGACCACTGGACCTTGGCGCGGACCACACTGATCACACCCGCCGAACTCGCGGCCAACCGGTCCGATCCGGACTGGCTGATTGCGGATTGCCGGTTCGAACTGGGCAAGCCTGATACCGGGCTGCAAGCCTGGCGGGCCGGCCATATCCCAGGCGCGATATATGCCGATCTCGAACGCGACCTTTCCACCGCCGTGACTGCGCAGTCCGGCCGCCACCCGCTGCCCGCCATCGAGGCCATCGCGGCAACATTTTCGCGATTCGGCATCGGCGACCGGACGCAGGTAGTCTGCTATGACGCCGGCAATGGCGCCTATGCGGCGCGGCTCTGGTGGATGCTGCGCTACCTGGGCCACGACGCGGTCGCCGTGCTCGACGGCGGATTCGCCGCTTGGGTCGAGGAAGGCCGCCGGGTTTCGGCTGACGCGGTCACGCGGTCGCCCGCACGATTCGTCGCGCGGCCGCATCCGGAGATGCTCTGCGATGCGGCGGGCGTCGCCGCGGCGCTCGCGCGCGGCGAACTGCTGGTGGACGTACGCGGCGCTGAGCGCTTCGCTGGCGGCGTCGAGCCACTCGACAGCGTGGCCGGCCACGTGCCGGGCGCCATCAACCTGCCCTTCCTGGAGAACCTCGATGCGCGCGGGCGCTTTCTCAGTCCCGCTGCGCTCGCAAAACGCTGGCGTGATCGCACCAATGCCGACGCCGGGCGGCCGATCATCTGCATGTGCGGCTCCGGCGTCACCGCCTGTCACCAGCTGCTTGCGCTCGAGGCCGCAGGCATCGGCGGCGGCCGCCTGTATGCCGGATCGTGGAGCGAGTGGATCCGCGATCCGGCGCGGCCCGTGGCCCGTGGCAGCAACTGATTTACATCAGCGGCGGTTCTGGTATCGTCCGCGCCCTGCTGACTTCGAACAGGAAAGCCGATTTGGACAGCGTGACGCGGGGTGCGGTGACGCCGCGACCACCCTGGAGCACTGAAGACTCCAACGATCTCTATGCAGTGCGTTCCTGGGGCGGCGGCTATTTCGGCATCAATGCCGCGGGCCATGTCGTCTGCCATCCGAGCCGCGACAACCAGCGCGAAATCGATCTCTACGAAGTCGTCCAGCAGCTCGGTGCGCGTGACCTGACCGCGCCGATGGTGCTGCGGTTCTCGGACATCCTGCGCGACCGGCTGCGCTCGTTGCACGATGCGTTTGCTGCGGCGATCGCCGAGAATGATTACCGCAATCGCTACGCCGCCGTGTACCCGATCAAGGTCAATCAGCAGCGCCTGGTCGTCGAGGAGGTCTATCGCTGCAGCGCTGAGCTCGGCTTCGGGCTCGAGTGCGGCAGCAAGCCCGAGCTGCTGGCGGTCATGGCGATGACCGAGGATGCGCCGAAGCGCCTGATCATCTGCAACGGATTCAAGGATGACAGCTACATCGAGGCCGTGATCCTCGCGACCAAGCTCGGCCGATCGATCATCCCGGTGATCGAGAATTTCTCCGAGCTCGGCTACATCCTGCGCCACGCCGAGAAGTACCAGGTGCGGCCGCAGATCGGCGTGCGCGTCAAACTCGCTGCCGAAGGTGCAGGCCGCTGGCGCGAATCGGCTGGCGATCGCTCCAAGTTCGGCCTGTTCACCACGGAAATACTCGAGCTGGTTGAAGTGCTGCGCTCGCACGGCATGCTCGACTGCCTGAAGCTGGTGCATTGCCACCCTGGCTCGCAGCTGCATGACATCCGCCGCGTCAAGGACGCGGTCAATGAGCTCGCACAAGTTTATGCCGAACTGGCGCGGCTCGGTGCCGGCCTCGAATACATCGACATCGGCGGCGGACTCGGCATCGACTACGACGGTTCGCGCACCAATTTCGAGTCGTCGACCAATTATTCGTTGCGTGAATACGCGAGCGACGTGGTCTATCGCGTTGCGAGCGTCTGCAACGCCCGCGGCATTGCGCATCCGGTAATCATCAGCGAGTCCGGGCGCGCAATTGCCGCCCATCACAGCGTGCTGGTGTGCAATGTGCTGGGCGCAGCCCGACTGGATCTGTTCAGCGTGCCGGATCGCGCGAAGGTGGACGATGGTCACCTCCCGCAGCCGGTGGCCGACCTGTTCGAGGCCCACGCGACCATCAGCGAGCGCCGCCTGGTCGAGTGCTGGCACGATGCACAACAGGCGCGCGAGCAGGCGCAACAGATGTTCAGCCTCGGTTATCTCAGCATCGAGATGCGAGGCCTCGCCGAACGGCTGTACTGGTCGACCTGCGCCAGGGTGCGCGACCTGACGCGCAAGCTCGGACGTGTCCCTGAGGAACTCGAGAATCTCGAAGCAATACTGTCGGACATCTATTTCTGCAACATGTCGGTGTTCCAGTCACTGCCGGACAGCTGGGCGATCGACCAGTTGTTTCCGATCATGCCGCTGCATCGCCTCGACGAGCGACCGACGCGCAGCGCGGTACTCGCGGACATCACCTGCGATTCGGACGGCAAGATCGACCGGTTCGTGTCGCAGCGCGACACCAAACGCGCGCTCGAAGTTCATGAACTGAAGACCGGCGAGGATTACTTCCTCGCAACATTCCTGGTCGGCGCTTATCAGGAGACGCTCGGCGACCTGCACAACCTGTTCGGCGACACGCATGTCGTCCATATCCGGCTCGACGACGAGCACGGCTGGTGGATCGAAGAAATCGTCAAGGGCGATACCGCGAGCACCGTGCTCGGCTACATGCAGTACGATACCGACGAGCTTTATCCACGCTTTGCCCGCGACTGCGAACGGGCGATGCGCGATGGGCGCCTGTCGGTCGCCGAGGGTCAGGCGCTCAAGCGCTTCTACGAATCGGAACTCGCTGGCTACACCTACCTCGAGCCGGATGGCGCCGCCTGAACGCGGCCACAAGGAGCACGCTGATGTCAGTCCCGAAGGTCCTGTCCGCCGCTATCACTGCGATCGCGGTCCTCGCCGGCTGCGGCAGCCAGCCGGTCACCACTGCCGATGCGAGTCCCGCTGCAACCGATGCAGCGACGGCCGCGACCATCACCCGGGTTCTGGCCGGCGATCACCGTTCCGACGCCAACCGCGCACGGGACGTCTGGCGTCATCCGCAGGAGACCCTGACATTCTTCGGATTGCGTCAGGACATGACGGTCATGGAAGTCTGGCCAGGCGGCGGCGGCTGGTATACCGAGGTGCTCG
>JANNTO010000225.1:0-2731 GCA_031403675.1 Gammaproteobacteria bacterium
CGAGTTTTCGTTTTGTGAGATGGTTCTGCAAGGCAGCATCCAACTCGGAGAATCGCCGCTTACCCATGTCGAGACCCTCCGGCAAATCGCGCGAAAACTCGATCACGTGCGCCGCTTGCGCGGCGCGCTCGACCGCAGCGGCGTCCGCTCCGGGTGTGCCGAAGGCGATGTTGTTGCGGATCGTGTCGTCCAGCAGCATGACGTCCTGGCTGACGAGGCCGATCTGCCGGCGCAGATCGTCCAGGTGATACTGCCTCAGGTCCACGCCGTCCAGCAGTACCGCGCCGGTGTCCGGATCGTGCAGGCGCGGCAGCAGGCTGACGAGCGTGGACTTGCCGCTGCCGGAGCGTCCGACGATCGCAACGGTCTCGCCAGGCGCGACGCGGAATTCAATGTCACGAAGCACCATGCCCTTGTCCGCGTCGTAGGTAAATCCGACCCGGCGAAACTCGATTTCGCCGCGCGCGCGCCCGATGCGCAGGCTGCCGCCCGGATCCTCGGCAGGCGTGTCGAGAATTTCAAACACGCTTTCACCCGCCGCGATGCCCTGCTGTAGCGGGCTAACCACGTTGACCAGGCGACGCAACGGTGCGGTCATCAGCAACAGCGCGGTCAGGAACGACGTGAACTCGCCGACCGACAGGCCGTACTCCAGGATGTCGCGGATCGTGACATACATGACCGCGGCAAGCCCAAAGGCCGCAATCAGCGCCACCACGGGCACCGAAACTGCCCGCACGGTAATGAGCTTCATGTAACTGGCGCGGTTGTGCTCATTGACCCGCTCGAAGGCTCGTGACTGCTGCGGTTCCGCATTGAAGACCTTGATCATCCGGTGACTGTCGAGCGACTCCTTGGCGACACGCGTCAGGTCGCCCATCGATGCCTGGATGCGGGTGCTGTAGCGGCGAAACAGCCGGCTGGTGATGCGGATCAGTCCGACAATCAGCGGTGACACAACGAGTGCGAACGCGGTCAGTCGCCAGTTCACCCACAACAGCCAGCCGAGCAGGCCGCCAATCGTCAACGTATCCCGGATGAGCGAAGTCACTGCGGTGGTTGCGGCTTCTGCGACCAGCTCGATGTTGTAGGTGAGCCGCGACAGCAGCGGAGCCACGCCGTGGCGGTCGTAATATGCGGTCGGCAGTTGCAGGTAACGCGCGAATACGTCGCGGCGTATCGCCATGATGACGTGGCGCCCAACCCAGCCCGGCGCATAGTTCGAAAGATAGTCGCCGACCCCGCGAATCGCGAACAGCACGATGATCGTGGCAGGCACCAGCGCCAGCACGCGGTTGTCGCGCTCGACAAACGCGCCGTCCAGGAACTTCTTGACCAGCCACGCGAGCCCGGTGTCGACGGACGCGAACAACACCATACCGACCACACCCAGCAGGAACATTGCCCAGTGGGGTCGCGCATAGGCGAGCAGCCTCCGGTAGATCCTGAGGCCACTCGCCGTCAGCGGCGGCAGGCCGCTCTCACTCTTCCGCTTGCTGGCTGACTGTCGCAATGTTGACCTGTGAGAAACCGACCCGCGAAGCCACATCCATCGCGGTGACGACAGACTGGTGGGTCGCGCGCGCATCGGCGCGGATGGTAATGAGTTTGGTGCTGGAATCGCCGGCCACCTGGCGCAGTGCCGCATGCAGCGTTTCACGCTGATTGTTGACCAGCGTCCGATCATTGACCCGATAACTGCCCTGCGCCGTGATCGTGATGACGATCGGCTGGGCACTGGGATCGGCCGCCGCCGTACCCGCCTCCGGCAATTCGATGCGCAACCGCCCTTCCTGCACGAAGGTCGTGGAGAGCATGAAGAAAATGACCAGCAGCAGCACCACGTCGACCAGCGATATCAGGTTGAGCTCCGGGTCCTCGACGCGCTTGGGCTGAAGTCTCACGAAACTGCTTCGCGCCGCCGCCCGGCAACCGGCGCTTCCATGCGGTCAAAAGCCTGCACCAGCTTCATGGCTTCCTTTTCCATCTCGATGACCAGGAAGTCGACCAGACCGCGCAGATAGCGGTAACAAATCAACGCGGGAATCGCCACGGTCAATCCGGCCGCTGTAGTGATCAGTGCGACGCCAATGCCGCCCGACAAGACCTGCGGATCGCCAATCCCCTGGGACGTGATGGCGTCAAAAGCCTGGATCATGCCGATCACTGTGCCGAGCAACCCGAGCAATGGCGAGATGGCGGCAATCGTTGCGAGCGCATTCAGGAAGCGTTCGAGTTCGTAAACCACGTGCCGGCCGGTGTCCTCGATGACTTCCTTCATGACCTCGCGGCCCCAATGGCGGTTGGCAAGACCTGCGGCAAGTACCCGGCCGAGCGGCGAGTTGCGGGCCAGCGCTTCGATGTGGCGCTGGTTCAGGGTGCGTGACTCGACCAGCTTCCAGACCCGGTCGGTCAGTTCGCGCGGGATCACTCGCTTGCGCTGCAAAGTCCACAGTCGCTCCAGCATGATCGCGGCCGCGATGACCGAGCACAGGATGATCGGCCACATGACCGGGCCGCCCGCGATGATGATTTCCCACATGGCGCGGCATGATACCGTGACGACGGTTCTGCTGCCCGCGGCCCGGGTCCCGCCCGACTCTGCCGCCACCAATGGCCACGGCCGCCGCGTTCGGTTTCGACTTCGATTGCATGCGGGCGGGCGGGAAAACGCACGCGAATCGCGCCGCTCTCGGCGGTGCCGAGTACGGTCGTGCCGGCCGCGCGCCAG
>JANNTO010000226.1:0-9468 GCA_031403675.1 Gammaproteobacteria bacterium
CCGCAAGCTGACCGACGTGACCGACACGATGATCGTCGCCACCGGCACTTCGGACCGGCACGTCAAGTCGATCGCCGACCGGCTCATCGAACGCTGCCGCCAGGCGGGTCATCGCGCCCATGGTGTCGAGGGCGAGCGCGAAGGCGAATGGGTGCTGGTGGACCTTCAGGACCTGATCGTGCACGTCATGCTGCCGCGCATCCGCGAATTCTACGCACTTGAAAAGCTGTGGGACCTCCGGCCCGCGCGGCGCGGGCCGAGCCACGCCTCTGCATCCTGAATGCGCGTCCGGCTGATCGCGGCCGGCACCCGGTTGCCGGACTGGATCAATGATGGCGTTGCCGAATATGCGAAGCGTCTCGGACGCGGACTCAAGTTTGAATTGATCGAAATCCCGGCCGGCAAAGCGGCCGATCGGATGCTGCGCGCCATCGGACCGCGCGACTATGTGGTCGCGCTTGCGGTCACGGGCCGCGCGCTGACCACGCCGGAACTGTCGCAGTGGCTGGCAGCGCGGCTCGCCGACGGACGTGATCTCGCCTTGTTGATCGGCGGTCCGGACGGGCTTGAGGCAGCGGTCGCCGCCCGGGCGGATTTCCGCTGGTCGCTGTCGCCGCTGACCTGGCCGCACGGGCTCGCGCGGGTCATGGTCACCGAGCAGCTTTATCGTGCGCACAGCCTGCTGCAGGGGCATCCGTACCATCGCGCCTGATTCCAGCTATCCTTGCGGTTCAATGAGTTACGACTCCATCTACCTTGCCTCGGCGTCGCTGCGCCGAAGCCTGTTGCTGACCCAGATCGGGGTGCGCCACGAATCGTTGCCGGCGGATCTCGACGAGAATCCGCTGCCCGGTGAGAGCCCGATCGCCTATGTGCAGCGACTCGCGCGGGACAAGGCCGAGGCGACGCGGCGTGCGCTCGGCGCGCGTGCCGATCGGCCGGTGCTGGCGGCAGATACGGCGGTCGTGCTCGATGGGCGAGTTTATGGCAAGCCTGCCGGCGAACAGGAATGCGTGGCCACACTGATGGCGCTCGCGGGACGGAGCCACGAAGTGATGACCGCGATCGCGCTATACGACGGCGCGACACTTCGCACCGACCTGAATATCAGCCGGGTTGCCTTCCGGGCGCTCGACGAAGCGGAGTGCCGGCGCTACTGGGCGAGCGGCGAACCGGCCGGCAAGGCCGGCGGGTATGCAATCCAGGGCCTCGGCGCGGTCTTCGTCGCCCGTCTCGAAGGCAGTTTTTCCGCTGTAATGGGCCTGCCATTGTTCGAAACTGCGGCGTTGCTCGATGCCGCCGGCGTGCGCCGCTGGCAGGCTGCCGCATGAGTGTCGAGATACTCGTCAATGTGACGCCGCGCGAGAGCCGTGCGGCGGTGGTCGAGCAGGGTGTCGTGGAGGAGCTCTATATAGAGCGCGCGAGTCAGCGCGGATTCGCCGGCAATATCTACAAGGGCCGGGCGACACGCGTTCTGCCGGGCATGCAGGCCGCATTCATTGATATCGGACTCGATCGCACCGCGTTCCTGCATGCCTCCGACATCCAGCCGCCGGCCGGGCTCGACGGCGCGGTCGATCTCGCACCGCCCGAGAGTGTCCGTGCGCTGGTCAACGAGGGCGACACGATCCTCGTTCAGGTGCTGAAAGACCCGATCGGCACCAAGGGGGCGCGACTGTCCACTTATGTGTCACTGCCTTCGCGTTTCCTGGTGTTCATGCCGCAGGGGCGTGGCGTCGGCGTGTCCGCCCGTATCGCGGACCCGGCTGAGCGGACGCGATTACGGGAGCTGGTGCAAGAGTGGAGCGCAGGCTCGGGCGGCTGGATTGTGCGTACTGCGACCGAGGGCGCGGCGGTTGAGGCGCTGCGTGCCGACATGATTTTCCTGCAACGGCTCTGGGACGTGATTCGCGACAAGTGCGCGCGCGCCGCGGCCGCTGAACTGGTGCACGAAGACTTGAAGTTGCCGATGCGCGTGTTGCGGGACCTGCTGGGCGAGGAGGTCGAGCGGGTGCTGGTGGATGCACCCGCCGCACATGCCGCGATGGTCGCATTCACGCGCACCTTCATGCCCAAGTTCGCCGATCGCATCGAATTGTTCGACGGCCAGCGCCCGATCTTCGACCTGTATGGCGTCGAAGACGAGATCGAACGCGCGCTCAATCGCAAAGTGCCGCTGAAATCGGGCGGTTACCTGATGTTCGACCAGACCGAGGCATTGACCACGATCGACGTCAATACCGGGGCCTTCGTTGGCCACCACAATCTTGAGGAGACGATTTACCGCACCAATCTCGAAGCCGCTGTGACGATTGCGCGTCAGCTGCGGCTGCGCAATCTCGGCGGGATCATTGTTGCGGACTTCATCGACATGCAGGACCCCGAGCATCGGCGCGGGGTGCTGCAGGCACTGGAGCGGGCCCTCGCCTCCGACCGCATCCGCACCCACCTGTCCGCGGTTTCGGCGCTTGGCCTGGTCGAAATGACGCGCAAGCGGACCCGCGAAAGCCTGGAACACCAGCTCTGCCGGCCTTGTCCAAGCTGCGATTCCCGCGGATTCGTCAAGACGGCCGAGACGGTCGCCTACCAGATCTTCCGGGAGGTACTGCGGCAGGCGCGGCAGTTCGACTTCAAGGAACTGGTCGTGCTGGCGCATCAGGACGTGATCGGGCTGCTGCTCGACGAGGAGTCGGCGGCAATCGCCGATCTCGCACATTCGACCGGCAAGCCGATCAGGCTGCAGGCCGAAGCTTTGTACGCCGAGGAGCAGTTCGACGTGGTGCTGGTATGAAGCCCGTGGCGCGATGGGTCCGGAGACTGGGTCGCTGGACGGCAGGGCTGGTGGCCGTGTTTGCGTTGCTGCTTGCGCTCGGCATCGGGGTCTTCCGCCTCGCCATTGACCTGCTGCCTGGCTATCAGCAGCGCGTCGTGGCGCGCGTGCGCGAAGCAACCGGGCTTACGCTCGAATTCGAATCGGTCTACGCGCGCATCGGCCGCTATGGCCCCGAGATCGTGTTCAGCGGCGCACGGGTCCTGCCCGCATCCGGCGATCAACCGCTGGTCAGCGCCGAGTCGGGCCGCGTCAGTCTCTCGATCCTCCGCACACTGTGGTACCGCCGCATTGAAGTCGGGCGGGTCTCGCTGGTGCGGCCCCGCCTGAACTTCGTGATCCATACCGATGGCACCGTGCAACTCGTCGGCCAGTTCGCGTTGCAGCAGCGCCCGGAAGCCGAACGGACGCCGCTGTCGCTGGAGCGCCTGCCGCGCGGTACTTTCGAAATCCGCGATGCGACCCTCGATGTACTCGACCTGCGCGCCCGCCAGGGACGCTTCGAACTGACCGGTGCCGACATCGAAATCGAGCGCAAGGGCGGCCATGTGGCGCTGCACGGGCAGGTCGAACTGCCGCCGCACCTCGGCTCGGCGCTCGAGTTCGAAGCCGATGTGCAAGGTGATCTGGCCGACACCGGAGCGCTCGAATGGCGTGCCGGCGTTGATGCGCACGACCTGGATTTCGAGCAATGGGCGGCACTCCTGCCTGACAGTTTCGTCGTGCCTGCGGCGGGTCAGGGCTCATTTGACGTGGCCGCGCGCGGCGTCGGCCGGCAGCTCAATGCGCTCAGAGTGAAGCCAAATATCGCGGACCTGCGTTTCGCAGGCGCCGACGGCGAGTTCACGCGCATCGCGGGCGACATCCGCCTGCAACGCGAACAGGACACGATGACCGTGCAGGCGAGCGGCCTCGAACTGTCGCGCACCGGTGCGCCGTGGCGGCCGACCAGCCTGAAGGCGGAGCTGACGCGCAGGGACGGTCGCATCGCCACGGCGACGGTGCGCGCGGACTACCTGCGGATCGAGAATCTCGCTGCATTGGCGGTATTGCTGCCCGCGGGTGCGCTGCGCGAACAGATCACGGCTTTGGCGCCGCGCGGCGAACTGTTTGGCGTCGATGTCACGCTCACGAATACTGGCGAGCGACGCCTGCCGGATATCACCGGGCGACTGCGTTTCACGGATATCGGATTCGAGCCGATCGGCCGGGGCGCCGGGTTCAGTGGTCTCGACGGCTCGATCGAAGGACGTGGCGCCGGCGGGGTCGTGCAAGTCACAACGCGGGATGCGTTGATCAAATGGCCATTGCAATGGCGCGCGCTGGCCGAACTACGCGTGGCCGACGGTCGCGGCGAGTGGAGCCGCTTTGGCGAGGGCGTACGGTTCTGGCTCGACGACGGCTTGGTGGAAACGGGACATGGCACGGTGCGCGGCAAGCTGCGCTTGCTGTTCCGCCCGGGCGAACTGCCGCTGATGGACCTGAGCGCGACCGCGACGGATTTCGACTTGACGCAGACCTGGCGTTATCTGCAGATCGAACGCCTGAAGCCCAAGACGATCGGCTGGCTGGATGCCGCTTTCCGTGCCGGTCGCGTGACCGAGGCCCGCGTTTCGATGACCGGTCCGACGCGCGGTTTCCCGTACCGCGAGAACCAGGGCCGTTTCCATGTGATTGGGCACGCCACCGGTCTCGATCTGTTCTTTGCGCCGGGCTGGCCCGAGATCCGCGGCGTCGAGACCGGGTTCGAGTTCAACGGGCCCGCGATGCGTGCCACCGCGACCCGCGGCAACCTGGGTGGCGTGGCTTTCACGCACGCGGAGGCCCATAGCGCGGACCTGCGTGATGCGATCCTTGCGCTGCGCGCTTCGGTGCGCGGTGACGCCGGGCGTGCGATCCGCCTGCTGCAGGCGAGTCCGCTGGCACCCTCGTTCGGCGCTGCGTTCGGTGACCTGGCCGGCTCCGGGCCGCTGACCGGCGAGCTCGCGATGTACCTTCCGCTCAAGGATTTTGAACGCCGCGTCGTGACCGTGCACGCCACGATGTCCGGTGTCGCACTGCGCCACAGGACCCAGCCAGTGGAGGTTGCCGACCTTTCAGGTCAGCTCTGGATCCGCAATCGCGAGATCCATGCACCGGCACTGACCGGCCGATTGTTTGGCGGCCCACTGCAGGCGTCGATCAGCACGACGACTCTCGCCAACGGCAATCTCAGTACCCAGGTCAATGCCCAAGGCACCCTGCACGGCGCGCTGCTGCAGCCAGTCGCACGCCTGCCGGTCAACGCCGGGCTGACAGGTACCGCCGACTGGCGTGGTTTCCTGACCGTCGATCGCAATGCCGATCGCGAGATTCCGGCGCGCGGAACGCTCAGGCTCAGCAGCGATCTGCGCGGGCTTGCGTCAAAGTTGCCCGAGCCCTTTGCCAAGAACGCCGAGGCGGTGCGCCCGCTGACCATCAGCGCAAATTTCGACGGCGCCAGCGGCCCGCGCATCCAGGCGCAGCTGGGTCGCGACCTGCATGCACTGCTGCAATGGCGCAGCAAGCCCGAAGCCGCGCCGATCGAGCGCGGCATCGTCGCATTCGGCGCCGCAGCGCCAGCCTCGTTGCCGAAGGCGGCGGGTCTGTGGCTGACCGGCCGGCTCGAATCCGCGAGCCTGACCGACCTGCTCGAACTGAAATGGGACGAGCCACGCGGCCGCCCACTTTACGAATGGCTCGGCGGCGCCGACCTGACGATCGGGAGCATCGAGGTGCTGGGCTACGGTTTCAAGAACCTCAGCGGTCGGCTGCGCCCCGGCAACCGCGCCTGGGAAGTGGACGTGAATGGCGATACCGCGCTCGGCCATCTGGTCGTGCCGTACACATTTCCGGGCGAGGTGCCGATGGTGCTCGACCTCGAACGGCTGCATTTCGGCGAGCCGGTGCGCGCCGATGAGGGCGGTCCCGACCCGGATCCGCGCCAGCTGCCCGCGATCCGGGTCAACCTGCGCGATTTCGTATTCGCCGAACGCCGCTTCGGCCATGTCGAGGCCGAGTTCGCGCGTGGCACGGCGGGTATGACCCTGAATCAGTTCACCATGCAGCATGCGGACTTTACCGCCAGCGGCCGCGGCAGCTGGCTGGTGCGCGAGCAGGGCGCGGAGTGCCGCCTCGAATTCGTGGCTGAGAGCGGCAACGTGCTCGGCTTCATGAATGCAATGCAGTTGGGCTCGCTGATCGCCGGCAAGCACGGCCGCGTCTCCGCCAACCTGAGCTGGTCCGGTGCACCGGAGATCAACGCGCTCGAGCGCCTGTCTGGCCGGCTCGAGATCGCTGCGAAAGACGGGCGCCTGACCTCGGTCGAGCCCGGGGCTGGGCGCGTGTTCGGCCTGATGAGCCTCGCGCATCTGCCGCGCCGCCTCGCGCTCGATTTCGGTGACCTGACCGGTGACGGGCTCGCCTATGACACGATGCGCGGCACATTCCGGCTGACCGACGGCGAGGCGTATACGGACAACCTGACCATGCGTGGCGCGGCTGCGGAGATCGGCATCGCGGGGCGTACCAGCCTGCGGCATCGCACTTATGATCAGACCGCGGTCGTGACCGGCCAGCTCGGCGCATCGCTCGGCGTTGCCGGCGCGCTGGCCGCCGGACCTGCGATCGGTGCGGCACTCCTGCTGTTCTCGCAGATATTCAAGGAGTCGCTGAAAGGTGCTACGCGCGGTTACTATCGGATCACTGGATCCTGGGAAGATCCGCAGGTCACGCGCATCGATGCCCAGGAATTGAAGGACGACCGTCAGGCTGGCGCGCCGCAAAGCGCAGCGCCCGGCGCCGAACCACAGCCCGGACCGGACTCGCCATGAGCCAGCCAATCGTCGCTGCCTTGCAGATGACTTCCGCCGCGGACGTGGCGCAGAACCTGGACACCGCGCAAAGCCTGATCGCGCGTGCGCGCGCCGGCGGCGCCTGTCTCGCCGTGCTGCCAGAGAATTTTTCATTCATGGGCCGCACCGAGGCCGAACGCCGCGAAATCGTCGAGCAGGACGGGGACGGCCCGGTGCAGCGCGCGGTTGCGGCGATGGCGCGAGAATCCGGACTGTGGATCGTGGCCGGCACGCAGCCGATCGCGGTGCCCGGCGAGTCGCGTCCAGCCAATGCCTGCATCGTCTACGACGCCGCGGGTCAGCGCGTCGCGCGCTACGACAAGATCCATCTATTCGACGTGGACCTGCCGGGTGGCCGCGAAGGCTATCGCGAATCGGCCAATGCGACCCCCGGTGCGAAACCGGTTACGGTGGACACGCCGGCCGGCCGTCTTGGCTTGACCGTATGCTACGATTTGCGCTTCCCCGAGTTGTTCCGCCAGCTGGTCTCCGAGGGAGCAGAAATCTTCAGCGTGCCATCCGCATTTACCGGTCCGACCGGCCGCGCGCATTGGGAGGTCCTGCTGCGGGCCCGGGCCATCGAAAACCTGTGCTACGTGGTCGCAGCGGCGCAGAGCGGCATCCATGACAGTAATCGCGAAACTTACGGCGACAGTCTGATTGCTGATTACTGGGGCCGCGTGCTGGCCCGCCAGCCGCGCGGCAACGGGGTCGTGCTCGCCGCCGTCAATCGTGCCGAACAGCACGCGACGCGCCAGGGTTTTCCGGCGCTCGGGCACCGGGTGGTCGGTTAAACATGGACGCACTGCAATGTGCCCGTGATCGCATCCTGACGCCCTCGGGGCTGGACGATGGGCGGCTCGAGGAGGCGCTCAGCGCGCTGCTCGGCGCCGCGGTGGACGCGGGCGACCTGTATTTCCAGCTGGCGCGCGAAGAGCACTGGGCGCTCGAGGACGGTATCGTCAAGGAAGGCAGCCACGGCATCGAGCAGGGCGTCGGCGTGCGTGCGATGGCCGGCGAGCGCACCGGATTCGCCTACTCGGACGAGGTCGTGCCCGCGGCGTTGCTCGAGGCCGCAAAGGCAGCGCGTGCAATTGCGCGCGAGGGCGGCAAGGGCCAGGTCCAGGCCTGGCACGCGAGTGCTGGACACCGGCTCTATCTTCCCGACGACCCGATCACTTCGCTCGACGACGCGGACAAGGTCGCGCTGCTCTGCGAACTGGACCGCAGCGCCCGTTCACTCGATCCCCGCGTCAAACAGGTGGTCGCGACACTCGCCGCCGTGCACGAAATCGTGCTGATCGCTGCCAGCGATGGCACGCTCGCCGCCGATGTGCGGCCGCTGGTGCGCATGAATGTCTCGGTGATCGTCGAGCAGGACGGGCGGCGCGAGCAGGGCTATGCCGGAACCGGCGGTCGGCATTCGCTCCAGGAATTCGTCGCCACCGGCCGGCCGATGCGCCTGGCGCGAGAGGCCGTGCGTCAGGCCACCGTGAATCTCGAAGCTGTGCCGGCGCCCGCCGGGACGATGACCGTGGTGCTCGGACCAGGCTGGCCGGGCGTGCTGCTGCACGAGGCGATCGGCCATGGTCTCGAGGGCGACTTCAATCGTCGCGGAACATCGGCATTCTCGGGCCGGATCGGCGAGCGCGTGGCATCGGAGCTCTGCACCGTCGTGGATGACGGCACGCTCGCGGGCCGGCGCGGCTCGCTGAACGTGGACGACGAAGGCACGCCGACCCACTGCACCACGCTGATCGAGAACGGTGTACTGAAAGGCTACCTGCAGGACAAGCTCAATGCGCGACTGATGGGCATGACGCCGACCGGCAATGGCCGGCGCGAATCGTTCGCACACACGACGCTGCCGCGCATGACCAACACCTACATGTTGCCCGGCCCGCACGATCCGCAGGAGATCATCCGCTCGGTCAAGCGTGGCCTCTACGCCGTGAACTTTGGCGGCGGCCAGGTGGACATCACTTCGGGGAAGTTCGTGTTTTCCGCGAGCGAGGCTTACCTGATCGAGGACGGACGGGTCACTGCGCCGGTCAAGGGAGCGACGCTGGTCGGCAACGGGCCGGATGTGCTGACGCGCGTCAGCATGGTCGGCAACGACTTGATGCTGGATGAAGGCATCGGCAGCTGCGGCAAGGACGGCCAGACCGTTCCGGTTGGCGTCGGCCAGCCCACCCTGCGCGTGGATGCGCTGACCGTCGGCGGGACCGCCTGACCGAGGGCCGCGATGCGAGTCAATCGCCCGCTCTACGAATCACTGCCGTATGCCTACATGCTGATCGGCGTCGCCGCGCTCGCGATGTCATTCGTGTGGCGCGTGCCGCGCTGGTCCAACCTGATGGCGGGACTCGGGCTGATTGCGATCGTGTCGGGCCTGGTACTGGCGCTGCGCCGCCGCGACTACCGGATCCAGAAGCGCAACTACGACGCCGACCTCGAAGACCAGGATTGATCGGCTGAGCCGCGCTCAGGCCCTGCCGGCCGCCGGCGCGTCCTGATCCTCTTCAGCGTCGTCCTCCGACTCCTCCTGATCCGAAATCACACGGTGGTCGCCGGTGGCGTCCTGCTGCTGCTGTCCACGCGCCCGCGCCGAGCGTTCGTCGAGGTACATGATCTCGTGCTTGCCGAGCACGATCACATCGCCGTCATTCAGGTTGTGTTTGCGGACTCGCTTGGACTTGATGTAGACGCCATTCGTGCTGTTCAGGTCCTCGAGCACGCTGCCGTCCGCGGTTGTGACGATCTGGC
>JANNTO010000227.1:0-3351 GCA_031403675.1 Gammaproteobacteria bacterium
GCGCTGATCAGCGGCGCCGTGTGGGGATTTCGCCGCTGGATCCGCGAGCCATCGGCCCGCCGCCGCTACGACTCGTTCAAACTGCGTGTGCCGCTCATCGGGCGCATTACGCGCGGCAACAACGCCGCCCGCTTTGCGCGTACGTTTTCTATTCTCACGGCAAGCGCAGTGCCGGTGCTCGAGGCCATGCGCATCGCCGCCGAAGTGGTCACCAATACGACCATGCGCCAGGCCGTGCAGGACGCGGCAGTGCGCGTCCGCGAGGGTGCCCCGATCGCCCGCTCGCTGGGTGCCAGCAAGCTGTTTCCGCCCATGCTTGTGCACCTGATCGCGAGCGGCGAAACCAGCGGCGAACTGGAGTCGATGCTCGAGCGGGCCGCCGACAACCAGGAACGGGAACTCGACGGGGTGGTCAATACCGCCGTGGGCGTCCTGGGACCGCTGATGATCCTGGCCATGGGCGGTTTCGTTTTCGTGATCGTCATCGCGCTTCTGCTGCCAATCTTCCAGTTGAACCAGCTGGTGCGCTGAGACCCCTTGCGGACGCGCTCGTGGCGTCTTATAAGTCGGCCGCAGTGACCCTCGGACTGGTCGCATGAGCGAGAAGCAGAAAGAAGAATTCGAGGACGATGAGCCGGACGAACTCGAGGAAGCCGCGGAGGACCTCGATGTCGATCGGTTGATGCGGGATTTCGACACCCGCAAGCGCCGGGGTGCGAGGCTCGCCGGCGAACCCGCGTGGCGCAAACTTGAGCGGATTCGCGAGGAAAAGCGCACCGCGGGACTGCTGACGGACTTCGACGACTACGATCTCGACAAGTCCGGCGCGGCAGCCAGCAACAGGCCGCGACGCATGCCGGCCCGCCGGCGTTAAAGGGGACTGTCCCCTTTTCAAAGGGGACTGTCCCCTCTTGCTTTTAACGGAAGTTTCGCGCCGGCGCCATCAGGCGGCCCAGGAGCGCGGAGCGGTCCTCCAGCCGGTCCACCACGACGTGCCGCACGTCACCCTCGCGCTGCAGGCGGCCGGCAACACCGAGCAGACGCGCGCCCAGCAGCGTCTTGCGGTGCGCATCCGCGATCCTGCTCCAGATCACCAGGTTGACGTAACCAGTCTCGTCCTCGAGGGTCACGAAGATCACGCCGCCCGCGGCGCCCGGGCGCTGCCGCGTTACGACGATACCGCCGGTTTTCACGGCCGCACCGTTCGGTAGTTCCGCCAGCTCGACGGCAGTGATCCATCCGCTGCCCGTGAGTTCAGATCGCAGCAGGGCGAGCGGATGCCGCTCAAGCGTCAGACCGAGCGCCCGGTAATCGGCGACGATGTCCTCGCCTTCGGCCGGCGTGCGCAGCAGCGGCAGGCCTGCGGCGGATTCGGCGATGGGCAGCAGCGGCAGTGGCTTTTCGATGCCCAGGACCTCCCACACGGCGCGATGCCGATGACCGGCGATTCCCTCGAGCGCACCGGCCGCCGCGAGCGCCTCGAGGTCGCGGCGCGCAAGGCCCGCGCGGCGCGCAAGTTCCGGCACCTGACGGTAATTGCCCTGCTGGCGCGCGGCGCACAGGCGTGCGGCGCCCTCCCGCGACAAGCCCCGCACCAGGCCAAAGCCGAGGCGCAGCGCTGGCGGACCCTGGTCGGTTTTTTCGAGCGTCGATTCGACGGCACTCGCATTGACGTCCACGGTGCGCACGCAGACACCATGCGTACGCGCGTCGCGTACCAGCTGCGCCGGCGCGTAGAAGCCCATCGGCTGACTGTTCAGCAATGCACAGCAGAACGCCGCCGGTTCATGGCACTTGAGCCAGGCCGAGACGTAAACCAGCAGCGCGAAACTCGCGGCATGTGATTCCGGGAAACCGTATTCGCCGAAACCCAGGATCTGCTGAAACACCTGCCGGGCGAAACCCTCGTCATAGCCGCGCGCGCGCATGCCCTCGACCAGGCGCTGCTCGAACGGCCCGAGTGATCCCTTGCGCTTCCAGGCCGCCATCGCGCGCCGCAGCCGGTCGGCCTCACCCGGCGTGAAGCCCGCGGCCACGATCGCGAGCTGCATGACCTGTTCCTGGAAAATCGGCACGCCGAGCGTACGTTCGAGCACGCTCTGCACTTCCGGACCGGGATAGACGACCGGCTCCTGGCCGCTCCGCCTGCGCAGGTAGGGGTGCACCATCTGGCCCTGGATCGGGCCGGGCCGCACGATCGCAACCTCGATGACCAGATCGTAGTAACAGCGTGGTGCAAGCCGCGGCAGCATCGCCATCTGCGCGCGCGATTCGATCTGGAACACGCCGATCGTGTCGGCGCGCCGGATCATCTCGTAGACGGCGGGGTCCTCGGGCGGGACATCTGCCAGCCGGAATTCGCCCTGCCGCCGTGACGAAATCAGCGCGAGCGCGCGGCGGATTGCGGACAGCATGCCGAGACCCAGCACGTCGACCTTGAGCAGTCCGAGTTCGTCGAGATCGTCCTTGTCCCACTGGATCACGGTGCGCTCGGGCATCGCCGCGTTCTCGATCGGCACCAGTTCCTCGAGCGGTCCGCGCGAGATCACGAAGCCGCCGGTGTGCTGCGACAAATGCCGGGGAAAGCCGATCAGCTCACGCGTCAGTGCCAGCACCCGGGCGAGCAGCGGGTTGTCCGGATCGAAGCCGGCGTCGCGAATCCATCGGTCCGCGAGCTCGTCGCCGTCCCACCACTGCATTGCGGCTGCCAGGCGGTCGAGCTGCGGCGCATCCAGTCCAAGCGCCTTGCCGACGTCACGCACGGCACTTTTCGGGTGATAGCAGATCACGGTCGCGGTGAGCGCGGCGCGCCCGCGACCATACTTGCGATACAGGTACTGGATCACCTCCTCGCGCCGCTCGTGTTCGAAATCGACGTCGATGTCGGGTGGCTCGTTGCGTTCACGCGAGATGAAGCGCTCGAACAGCATCGCCATGCGCGCCGGGTCGACCTCGGTGATGCCGAGCGCATAACAGGCGGCGGAATTGGCCGCCGAGCCGCGTCCCTGGCACAGGATGCCGCGTTGGCGTGCGAACTCGACCAGGTCGTGGACCGTCAGGAAATAGCGCTCATAGCCGAGTTCGGCGATCAGCGCGAGCTCACGCTCGAGCAGCTCGCGCACCGCCGGCGGCGTACCGCCCGGCCAGCGCTGCACCGCGCCCTCCTCGACCAGCCGGCGCAGATGGGCCGTGGGCGTGCTGCCGGCAGGCACGACCTCTTCGGGATACTCGTAGCGGATCTCGTCGAGCGAGAAGCGGCAACGCGGCATCCTGTGCCAGGGACGCGGCTCGGCGGCCAATTCCGCCGCCTGTTATGCGCTCGGCATCACCGAGGTCGACCCGGCGCGCATG
>JANNTO010000228.1:0-3815 GCA_031403675.1 Gammaproteobacteria bacterium
GCGCAGGTCCTGCGCCGCCGGTATCGATTCTGCCGCTCTGGCCGCCACGTCCGCCGGCAATCTGCATGCTTCGCCTGGCTCGTGTCGTGCGATCAATGGCAGCGACAACAATAACTCTTCTTCGGCAAGCGTCGCCAGATCGACACGCCGCGGGTCGCCCGGGATCACGTCGTGATCGGCCGGCAGCGCTGCATCGTCACCCGATGCAAACGCGAGCCGCACTTCCGATGCCACCTCTCGCGTTACCGGTTGCAGGCAGCGTTGGCAGACCAGCACCACCCCGGCATGCAGCCGTAGTAGGCCAGTGGGCGTCCCGCCGATCATTCCGAGTTCGAGCCGCACTTGGGCAGTGCCGTCCGAGCGCGCCAGACGGTCACCCAAACGCGCGAAGCCGGCAATTGGAAACTGCCTCTCGACCACCGCCCCATTCGCAGCCAGGTCGAGCGCATCGAGCGGCAGGTCCGGGGGCATCGGCATGGGGGCGGTATGATAGTGACCCCCACCGGGGGTGTCAAAGCAGATTCCACGCAAATCATTGTTTTTTAAGCACTGATCCAACATGGCGCCACGCCTTTATCTGGCCTCGACCTCTCGCTACCGGGCCACCCAACTGGAGCGTCTCGGATTGCCATTTTCGATCGAAGCACCCGAGGTCAACGAGGCAACCATCGCCGGCGAAGCCCCGCGGGATCGTGCCCGGCGACTGGCCGGTGCCAAAGCTGCTGCAGTCTCGTCGCGCCACCCGAAAGACTGGGTGCTGGGCTCCGATCAGGTGGCAGTCTGCGCCGGCCGAATTCACGACAAACCGGGCAGCGCGCACCACTGCCAGGTTCAGTTACGCGCCAGCAGTGGGCAGGCGGTCGAGTTTCATACCGCAGTCGCATTGATGTGCGGACATCCGGCTGCAGTTCATGAGCACGTGGACTACACCATCGTGCGTTTTCGGCGAGTCACAGACCACGAAATCGCGCGCTATGTCGAACGCGAGCGCCCCTTCGACTGTGCCGGCGGTTTTCGCTGCGAAGGCCTTGGCGTCACCTTGTTCGAGGCGGTCGAAACGCTTGACCCCACGGCCCTGGTTGGATTGCCGCTGATCTGGGTGGCGCAGGCGCTCCGCGCCGTGGGCCTCGATCCGCTCGGCCCCGATCAAGCCTGAGCAGGCCGCGTGCGCGGCAACGCCGCGAGAACTGTCACGAGATCGGCCGGCAGGTCCGCTGCGATCCTGAACGTCGCCTGCGTGTCCGGCCACGTGAAGGCCACGGAAGCGGCATGCAGGAACATGCGGTGCAGACCGAGCTCACGCAGCCGCGCATTGAATTCGCGGTCACCGTACTTTTCGTCGCCCGCGACTGGATGACCGGCAAACGCTGCATGCACACGGATCTGATGCGTGCGACCGGTCTGGATCGAGACGTCCATGCGGGTGGCAAGATCGCGATAGTTTTCCTGCGGCGCAAATACCGACACCGCGATCTTGCCCGCGGCGTGCACACGCACGACCCGCTCACCTCCCTGTCGCACATTGGTCAGCACCGGTGCGTCGATCGTCTTGCGTCCCAGACGCCAGCGGCCTGCCACCAGTGCGGTGTAGTGCTTCTCGACCCGCCCTTCCCGCAGCAGCGCATGCATGGCGCGCAGCGCCGCCGGCATCCGGGCCACGAGCAGGCAGCCGCTGGTATCGCGGTCGAGACGGTGGGCGAGTTCAAGGGTTTCCGCTGGCCGGAGCGCGCGCAGCGCCTCGATGGCACCGAAAGTCAGGCCGGAGCCGCCGTGCACCGCAAGCCCGGCAGGCTTGTTCAGCACCAGTACGCGGTCGTCCTCGTGGATGATCGCAGCCTGCACACTCGCGAGCAGCGTGTCGGGCACCGCGCGAGGTCCGGATTCAGCGCTGCGCAAGTCACGCACCGGTGGCAGGCGCACCTCGTCGTCGGCTGTCAGCCGGTAGTCGGCCTGTTTGCGCTTGCCGTTGACCCGAACCTCGCCGCGCCGCAGCAGCCGGTAAACGCGGCTCCTCGGTACGCCCGCCAGTTGCCGCAACAGGAAATTGTCGAGTCGCTGGCCTTCGGCACCAGGTCCCGCCCGAACCCGCTGCACCTGGCCCAACGGATTTCGATCCGTCGTCACCGAGCGTCTCTAACGTATTGATTTTTCGAGTGCATTGCTGATATCGTACCGTTCAATCAGGTCTTACGGCGCAGGCTTCGCGAAGCGAGGCATGGCCGCTGACCGGTACGCGGCCCCTCCCTATCGACCCCGGTTAATCGTTGGTGTCGTACCGGGCAGGCCGCATGTTAGTTGGTCCGACCCAGTCGGACCATCGCCGGCCCTTCGCTCGGATGTGATGTCCCTCGCGCGTGTCGATCTCGTTACATGGTGCAGGAGTCAACCCGCCGACAGCGTCGCGCTGCGGCACGCTCCCGCGCGCCCGCGATCCACGCCTGCAGGGCGATGAGTTTCTCTTCGTGACGAAACCCGACATCGACTGCGTAGCGGCCCCCAGCACCTCGGAAGGGTCACATGAAGAGAATGCTCATCAACGCGACGCAGCAGGAGGAGTTGCGCGTCGCTCTGGTTGACGGCCAGAAGCTGTACGACCTGTCGATCGATTTTCCGTCCCGCGAACAGAAGAAAGGCAACGTCTACAAAGCGCGCGTCACGCGCGTCGAACCGAGTCTGGAAGCGGCCTTCGTCGAATACGGCTCCCAGCGCCAGGGATTCCTGCCGCTGAAGGAAGTCGCGCGCGAGTATTTCCGTTTTCAGCCGGCGCCCGGTGCCCGCTTCAACATCCGCGACGTCCTGCAGGAAGGCCAGGAACTGCCGGTGCAGGTCGAAAAGGAGGAACGCGGCAACAAGGGTGCTGCGCTCACCACTTTCATCAGTCTCGCCGGCCGCTTCCTGGTGCTGATGCCGAACAATCCACGCGCCGGTGGCGTGTCGCGGCGTATCGAAGGCGAGGAACGCGACGTGACGCGCGATTCGCTCGAACAACTGCATATCCCGGATGGCATGGGTACGATCGTACGCACGGCGGGCGTCGGCCGCGCACCCGAAGAACTGCAATGGGACCTCGATAACCTGCGTGCCAATTGGGATGCAATCGTAACCGCTGCGGCGGAGCGCCCTGCGCCGTTCCTGGTGTATCAGGAAAGCGACGCAGTCACACGAGCCTTGCGCGATTACCTGTCGGACGATATCGGCGAGGTGCTGATCGACGAATCGGGCTCGTACCAGCGTGCCCTCGAATACGTGCAGCGCTTCCAGACCGCCGAGGGACTGAAACAGCTCAAGCTCTACAGCGACGATGTGCCGCTGTTCACGCGCTTCCAGATCGAGAGCCAGATTGAATCGGCCTATTCCCATACGGTGACGCTGCCTTCCGGTGGCAGCATCGTCATCGACTACACGGAGGCACTGGTTTCGATCGACATCAACTCGGCGCGCGCGACCCGCGGTGCCGATATCGAGACCACCGCCTACAACACCAATCTCGAGGCTGCCGAGGAAATCGCCCGTCAGCTCAGAATCCGCGACCTTGGCGGCCTGATCGTCATCGACTTCATCGACATGGAGTCGAAGAAGAACCAGCAGGGCGTCGAAGATCGCCTGCGCGAAGCCGTGCGCTCGGATCGCGCCCGGATCCAGCTCGGCCGCATCTCGCGCTTCGGTCTGATGGAAATGTCGCGCCAGCGACTGCGCCCCTCGCTCGGCGAATCGACGCACATGTCCTGTCCCCGCTGCAGCGGCATGGGCACGATCAGGAGCGTCGAATCCATGGCACTCGCGGTGCTGCGTCTCATCGGCGAGGAGGTCCGCAA
>JANNTO010000229.1:0-1851 GCA_031403675.1 Gammaproteobacteria bacterium
CCTGAACGAACGCCTCGCGATGATCAACTGCGGGGCCGGGGCGGGGACCTGCCCGACTCCCGCCACCTTCACTTACACGACCAACCGCCAGGGCTCGATCATTGCGCTCAGCGACAGTGCCGGGGCGATCTCCGATCGCTATCTGTACACGCCGTATGGGATCGAGGAGCCGCTCGCGAGCAGCGCCAATCCGTTCCGCTACACCGGCCAGCGGTTCGATCCCGAGAGCGGGCTCTACTACTACCACGCGCGCTATTACGATCCGCAGCAGGGGAGGTTCCTGCAAACGGATCCGGTTGGATATCAGGATGACTTCAATCTGTACCAGTATGCGTTCAATGATCCGAACAACTACCTGGATCCCACGGGATCTGAAGTCGGCACCGCCTTTCGCGTGATCAACAATGCTACGGCCGGATACGAAATTGTTCCGCCCAAGAGCCGCGGACCGATGTCGACGGGCGAGAAGATGATTGTCGGCGGCCTCATGACAGTCGGCGTTTTGATGACCGCTCCAATTGCCATCGAAGCTGGCCTCGCCATGCTGGCAAACCCGGCAATCACCACAACTGCAATAATGAATGCTGCCGAGATTGCTGCTGGTGATGCACTGGGGCCGACTACCCTCACGATAGGTGCCGCAGCTCTCGCAAGTCGTGCCGGCGCGATACACGACGTTCTAGTCCCAAGCAGCATCGCGCACGAAATGCGAACAACGTCTGTCGCCGCCACTGCAGAAGGCGGTCGATTTGTTGCTTCCAGCGAGAACAGCCTGTCTGTCGCGCAACGCGCGGCGTTGCAGCCAGGCGAGACCGCGGCGAAAGGCCCGGGTCATGCTGAGATCACGGCAGTTAATGCGGCACAAGCCGCTGGACAGACCCCCGTCGCAGTTGGCGCTAGCCGAGAAGTTTGTCCCGCATGCCAGCGCGAACTTAGAGAGCGAGGGATACGATTCTGAAATTCTCAACACTCGATCCGGTTGTCGTCTACAAAGAATTGCGAAATGCACTCCAGAAGGAATCGTGTGCGGTTCATCTCGGAATGCTGTGTTACATGTGGGGCCGCCTTTCCACCGCCGAACTTCGTCATGGCGGTCCGTCCGCCCAAGAACACGAGGAGCTGCTGGAAATCGCGCGCAAGACTCTGTTGCATCGCGACGAAACCGCGCTTCGCAGGGCGGCTGACATGACTCATGCTGCGGCCCTGCGCGTACCGGATCACGAGTTCAGGCTTGTAGTCATTGGATACTGGTCCGCAGCATCGTATTTCTTCCGTTATCATGATTTGTTGGACTGGAAATACATGGACGCAGCACTTGACAGCTTTTTGAGTGCGTTGGACGAATTCAAGAACTTGTGCGGACCGGCAGGGCTTGGGGCAGAGGTGACAAATCTTGCTGCCGCCCTTGAGGCGGCACGTATCTTTAAGGGCGACGTGGGTTCCTTGCGTGCGATGCAACTGCTGAACTGGGCTTCGATTTGCCCATTGGGATCACCACTGCCACCGTTTTGCATGGAGGCGTGATGGACAACTTTTTCGCAGCCACGCCAATCTGCGAACAGCACGCAAGTTCACATTGATCGATTTTGAGCCGCCGCTTGATGTCCGTGGAAATTGGCTGAGGCAGGCGGTCGATCTCCCAGTCTTGGTACGATCGGTTCTCGTCACAGGTCCGCTGCCATCGCCCGATGTTGACCTTGGCTTCGGCCAGACCAGCCGCCGCACCCGCAGTGGCGCGCAGTTCACACTGGTCTATGACGCCATGAACCGGCTGATCCGCGAGACCGGCCCGGATCGGCGCGAGACGTTTGGCTATGACGCTTCGAGTCTGCGCACCTGTGCGGAGGTGTG
>JANNTO010000230.1:0-5554 GCA_031403675.1 Gammaproteobacteria bacterium
CCGGAATCCCGGCCCGGCTTGCCCCGGAACTATGGCCCGGCATCAACCGGAATACGCAGCTTACCCAATGGCCTCGAAGTTGTGCTGCTCTTAGTCGTGCTCTTCGAGTTCCGGCGGCAATTGCATTGCGGTCAGGAGTTCAGCTACGCGTTTCGCGTCGGTCTTGCTCGAAAGTCCCTGGCGCACTTCAGTCTGTCCCAGCTCTGGCAGCAGAATGAGATCGCCCTCGTCGAGGGCGCGCGCCAACAGTGCGGATTTGGCTGTGGCGTTGGCTGCCGCCCGTTTGGTGCCGCGGCCACCGCGCCGCATCGCTTCCGCGAGCAAGTTTCAGTCCAGTTCCAGATGCCTCTTCATGCCTTGCATGGCTATCGATGCTAGCCTGCGCCCGCGCCCTGGAAGGTATACGAAACGTGCGGTTTACCCGGAACTGCGCATTGGTTAGTCTAGATGGCGTTTTAGTCAATAAAATCAGGTAATTAACGTGCGTGTCTCTATCTTCGGCTCCGGCTATGTCGGTCTCGTCACCGGCGCCTGCCTGGCGGACGCCGGCAACGATGTGGTCTGCGTCGACATCGATGCCGCCAAGATCGCCCGCCTGAATGCCGGCGAAGTGCCGATCCACGAACCCGGTCTCGAGGACCTGATCGCGAAGAATCGCAAGAAGGGACGCTTGACGTTCACGACCGATGCGAAGTCGGCCGTTGCCCATGGCCTGTTCCAGATCATCGCGGTCGGCACGCCGCCGGACGAAGACGGCTCCGCGGATCTCCGACACGTGCTGGCGGTCGCGCGCACCATCGGCGAGCACATCAGCGAATACAAAATCGTCATGACCAAGTCCACGGTGCCGGTCGGCACCTCGGACAAGGTGAAGGCGACAGTTGGCGCGACTCTGATCGCGCGCGGCGCGACGGTTGATTTCGATGTCGTGTCGAATCCCGAATTCCTGAAGGAGGGCGCGGCGATCGCGGATTTCATGAAGCCCGATCGCGTGGTGGTCGGCACCGATAATCCGCGCACCGCGGAACTCCTGAAGGCGCTGTACGACCCGTTCACGCGCAATCATCAGCGCATGATCATCATGGATCTGCGCTCGGCGGAGCTGACCAAGTACGCGGCGAACGCGATGCTCGCGACCAAGATCAGCTTCATGAACGAGCTCGCGAATATCGCCGAGCGCCTCGGTGCCGACATCGAAAAGGTGCGAACCGGTATTGGCTCGGATCCGCGCATTGGCTACTCGTTCATCTATCCGGGTGCCGGCTATGGCGGCTCCTGCTTTCCGAAAGACGTCAAGGCGCTCGAACGCTCGGCGCGCGATGTCGGCCAGGAGGCGAGCGTGCTGGCCGCAGTTGAGGCGGTCAACAATCGCCAGAAGCGCGTGTTGTTCGACAAGATCTCGCGCTTCTTTGGCGGCAAGCTCGCTGGCCGCACGATCGCGATCTGGGGCCTCGCATTCAAGCCGAACACCGACGACCTGCGCGAGGCGCCGAGTCGCGTGCTGATGGAAGCCTTGTGGGCGGCTGGCGCGGCGGTGCGTGCGTATGACCCGGTGGCAATGGAAGAGGCGCGGCGCACCTACGGCGCGCGGCCTGATCTCGAACTGTGTGCGAGCGCCGTGGTGGCGCTCGATGGCGCCGATGCGCTGGCAATCTGCACCGAATGGCAGGAATTCCGCAGCCCCGATTTCGCGCGCCTCAAATCATCCCTGAAGCAGCCGCTCGTGTTCGACGGCCGCAATCTCTACGAACCGTCGCTGATGGCACAGCAGGGCATCCGCTACTTCGCGATCGGGCGGGGCGAGCGGCTGCCCGGTTGAACGAAACACCGTATCACGCGAACAGCGGGACGCCGGCCTTGTGGGCCGCACGGGCGAGGTCCTGGTCCAGTGTGGCCAGTGGCGCGCCGAGACGGATCGCGAGTTCGAGGTAAGCGGCGACGTAGGTCGTCAGGCCATAGGTATCTGCAAGCTCCGGAATCTCGCGCCAACCGCGAACAGATGTTTCGGAATCAAACTGGATCGGCTGGTTGCGGATTCGGGCCAGCACCCGCGGCGCATCGTCAGAAACCAGGCGGCGGCGCTTGACCGCCATCCGCAAGCCATTGGTGACTTCCAGGATCCAGTGTGCCGGGACCGTGGCGACTTCCGCGGTCGTCAATTGCGCCAGGAGTTCAGGGCCAAGGCCGTGCTCGTCGTCGAGCGCCCAGGCGAGTGTCACCGAGGAATCAAGAACCAGCATTAGTACTTACGACCCTCGTTGATCAAGTCCTTGATCTTGAGGCCGCGCAGGGGGTGCTTCTTGCGAAACTCCAGCAGCCAGTCCGCAGCCTCGCGCGCTTTCGCGCGATCGAAAGTTTCGACCGGGACCAGCTTCGCTACCGGGCGCCCATGTTTCGTAATCATGATTTCCTCGCCATTCTCCGCGGCGTCCAGCAATTCGCTGAGGCGGTTTTTTGCCTCGAAAGCGCCGATTTTCTTCATGGCAGTGCCCCGATAGATCTAGCTGCATCTAGATTAAACAGTCTCAATTGATACTGCAAGATAGGCCGAAGCCACAGGTGGAATTGCCGCACAAGTAGCTGTTTTTACGCTAGTTTTCCGGCACAATCGGCTTCGCCCGCAAGACGCGGGTCTGGGAGCCTGCACCCCGCGATGGCCTGGGAAATCTGGTTCACGCTCGCGATCGTCGTGACGGTGCTCGTCATGCTGGCGGCGACGCCGGCGCCGACCGAGGTCGTGCTGCTGGGCGCCATGATCATCCTTTCGATCGTCGGCGTGATCTCGCCGAGCCAGGCCTTGTCCGGATTCTCGAGTCCGGGTGTGATGACCGTGGCCGCTCTATACGTGGTCGTTGCGGGCCTGCGCGAGACCGGCACCATCACCTGGTTTTCACAGCTTGTGTTCGGCCGGCCGAAGAGCCTGCTGTCGGCACAGGCCAAGCTGATGGGCGCAAGCGGCCTCCTGTCCACCGTCATCAACAACACGCCGGTCGTCGCGATGTTCATTCCGATCGCCCAGGAATGGTCGGCGCGCTTTGGGCTCTCGATCTCGCGCCTGTTGCTGCCGATGAACAACATCGTGATCCTGGCGGGCATGTGCACGTTGATCGGCACCAGCACCAACCTCGCGGTCTATGGATTATTGATCCAGACCAAGCCGGACGCCCATATCGGACTGTTCGACCTGATTCCGATTGGCGTGCCGCTGACGATCGCAGGTTTTATCTACGCGCTCGCGTTCTCCCGTTCGCTGTTACCGGACCGCAAGGGACCGATGGAACAGCTCGAGAACGCGCGTGAGTATGCGTTTGAAGTGCGCATCCACAGCGGCGGCCCGATGGTCGGCAAGACCATCACCGAAGTGGGCTTGCGCAACCTGAAGAGCGCCTTTGTGCTCGAGATCGAGCGCGACGGCAAGCTGCTGACCTCCGTGGGACCGGAGGAGGTGCTGCGCGCCGGCGACCTGCTGACCTGCGTCGGCGTCGTGGATGCCATCAAGGAAATGCGGCGCATGCCCGGGGTTTCGATCGCGGAAGACCAGGGCTACACGCTCAATCTCAAGCACACGCAACGTCGGCTGGTCGAGATCGTGCTGTCGCGGAACGCGCCATTGATCAACCGCACGGTGCGCGAGAGCGGTTTCCGCGAACTGTATGGCGCGGCGATCATTTCCATTTCGCGCGAAGGCAGTCGGATTGCGGGCAAGGTCGGCGACATCGTATTTCTCCCGGGCGATACGATCCTGGTCGAAGCCGGCGCCACTTTCGCCGACCGCCACAAATACAACCGCGATTTCCTGCTGGTGAGCGCATTGCAGGATTCCGCGCCGCCCGATTTCCGGCGCGCACCGCTGGCGCTCGCCATCCTGCTGCTGATGATCGTGTCTGCGACGCTCGAATGGGTGCCACTGTTCGAGGCCTCGTTCATCGCGGCGGGCCTGATGGTGGCGACCGGCTGCCTGACGATGCAGACCGCGACCCGCAGCATCGAATACCACATCGTCGCGGGCATTGCGGCTTCGTTTGCGCTCGGTGTCGCATTGACCGAATCCGGAGCCGCGAGCCTGATCGGCGGCGCCCTGGTCTCGATCGCGGCCGACAATCCATGGGTCGTGCTCGCGGCACTCTATCTGGTCACCGTAATCGTGACCGAGATGATCACGAACAACGCTGCCGGCGTGCTGATGTTCCCGATCGCGATCGCGGTTGCCGAAGCCGCCGGCGTCAGTTACATGCCGTATGTGATCGCGGTGATGGTTGCCGCTTCCTGCGGCTTCATCACGCCGATCGGCTATCAGACCAACCTGATGGTCTATGGCCCGGGCGGTTACCGATTCATGGATTTCGTGCGGTTCGGTCTGCCGCTGAATGTCATCTGCGGCATCATCACGTTGATCATCGTGCCCAGGGTCTGGCCATTTTGAACGATTTCTCACAACACATGACGCAGCTCGAGCGGCTTGAGGCCGAGAGCATCTTCATCATCCGCGAGGTGGCGGCCGAGTTCGACAATCCGGTCATGCTGTATTCGATCGGCAAGGACAGTTCGGTGCTGCTGCACCTCGCTCGCATGGCATTCCATCCCGGACGCCTGCCGTTTCCATTGATGCACATCGACACGACCTGGAAGTTCCGGGAGATGATCGAGTTCCGTGACCGCATGGCCCGCGAACTCGGCTTCCAGTTGATCGTGCACACCAACGAGGCGGGCGTTGCGGCGGGCGTTTCACCGTTTACGCACGGTGCCAAATACACGGACATTATGAAAACCGAGGCCCTCAAGGCCGCGCTTTCGAAGCACAAGTTTGACGCGGCTTATGGCGGCGCACGGCGCGATGAGGAGAAGTCGCGGGCCAAGGAACGCGTGTTTTCGTTCCGCGACTCGCAGCATCGCTGGGATCCGAAGAACCAGCGTCCGGAGCTGTGGAACATCTACAACGGGCGCATCCACCAGGGCGAGAGCATCCGCGCCTTTCCACTGTCGAACTGGACTGAGCTTGACGTCTGGCTCTACATCCACGCCCAGCAGATTCCGATTGTGCCGCTGTACTTCGCGAAGCCACGCCCGGTGGTCGATCGCGACGGCATGCTGATCATGGTGGACGATACCCGCCTGCCGCTGAAGGACGGCGAGAAGCCGCGCATGGAGACGGTGCGCTTCAGGAGCCTTGGCTGCTACCCGCTGTCCGGCGCAATGCAGTCCAAAGCCACGGATCTGACCAGCGTGATCGAAGAGATGCTGGTCACACGCACTTCAGAGCGCCAGAGCCGCGCCATCGATTTCGATCAGGCCGCGGCGATGGAGATGCGCAAGCGCGAGGGCTATTTCTGATGGCCGCCGTGAAGCTGGCGGATTTCCTCCGTGGGCATGAAGCCAAGAGTTTGCTGCGCTTCATCACCTGCGGCAGTGTGGACGATGGCAAGAGCACGCTGATCGGCCGGTTGCTGCACGACACGCAGCAGATCCTCGAGGACCAGCTCGCCGCCGTCACCGCTGACAGCCGCAAATGGGGCACGACCGGCGGCGAGGTGGACCTGGCGCTGCTGGTGGACGG
>JANNTO010000231.1:0-7479 GCA_031403675.1 Gammaproteobacteria bacterium
CTCGAGTCCGAGCGCGGCGGCCGGCTGCCGGCCGTCGCGGACCTGCTCGATCTGGTTGCGCTCGGCACCGTGGCGGACGTCGTACCCCTCGACCGCAACAACCGTATTCTGGTGCAGGAGGGCCTGCGACGACTGCGTGCACGCGCCGCATCGACTGGCCTGATGGCGCTGGCGCAGGTCGCCGGATGCCGGCTCGATGAACTCGCTGCGCGCCAACTCGGCCATCAGATCGCGCCGCGGCTGAATGCCGCCGGTCGCATCGACGACATGTCAATCGGCATCCGTTGCCTGCTGACGGATGACCCTGCCGAGGCAATCGCACTGGCCGGCGATCTCGATCGGCTGAATCGTCAACGTCGTGAAATGGAAACGCGCATGCGCGATGAAGCGGCGACCGCGGTGCGACGGCTGCAGATCGCGGAAGGCAGCTTGCCGCCTGGACTCGCGCTCTACGACCCGGGCTGGCACGCCGGCATCATTGGCCTGGTCGCCGCGCGGATGAAGGATCGCCTGAACCGGCCGGTAGTTGCATTTGCACCAGCCGGTGACGACGAATTGCGCGGCTCGGCGCGGTCGGTAGCGGGCCTGCACGTGCGCGATGCGCTGGAAGCGATCGCGACGCGACACCCGGGCCTGATCGAACGCTTCGGCGGTCATGCGATGGCGGCCGGTCTGACGCTGCGCGCCGGCCTGTTGGCGCGGTTTGCGGAGGCATTTTCCGAGGAAGTCGGCCGGCAACTGTCGCCGGAACAGATGCAGGGGGTGCTCGAGACGGACGGGGAACTGGCCGGCCATGAGCTGACTCTCGAGACGGCGCGTGCCCTGGAATCGGGTGGCCCCTGGGGGCAGGCCTTTCCGGAGCCATTATTCGACGGCGAGTTCGAGATCGTCGAGACGCGCGTCATCGGCGACCGCCATCTGAAGTTCTGGGTCCGCCGACAGCCTGCATCGCATCCGCTGGAGGCGATCGCATTCGGTCACTTCGACGAAGCAGACGCGGTGCGGCCCGCCGCGGGATCACGAGTGCGCCTGGCGTATCGGCTGCAATCAAGCACATTTGGCGGAACCGCGCGCGCGGAGCTGCTGACCGAATTCCTGCAAGTCTGCAAATGACGGTCTGCTAATATGCCGCCCGCATGGAAACCGCACCGACCCGCCGCCTGTTCGACGACCTCATTCAGCGCCTCGCGGCGCTGAGGTGGTATCTTTGAGTACGACCAGAAACGCGAGCGGCTCGAGGAACTGAACCACGAACTCGGCGATCCGGCGGTCTGGAATACGCCGGAGAAAGCCCAGGCGCTGGGTCGCGAGCGCGCGCGACTCGACGCGACCATCGGCGAACTCGACGCAATCGGCGCCGGACTCGCTGATTCGTCCGAGCTGCTCGCACTGGTCGAGTCGGAACAGGATGAAGCCGGCTTCGCCGAGATCGATCGCGACGCCTCCGGTCTCGAACAGCGGGTTCGCGCGCTCGAGTTGTCGCGGATGTTTCCCGGTGAGATGGACTCGCACGGTGCTTTTCTCGACATCCAGGCCGGCGCGGGTGGCACCGAGGCGCAGGACTGGGCGCAGATGCTGCTGCGTATGTACTTGCGCTGGGCCGACGGTCGCGGATTCGCCACCACCATGATCGACCAGAGCCCGGGCGAAGTGGCCGGCATCAAGGGCGCCTCGATCCAGGTGGACGGCGCCTATGCCTATGGGTGGCTCCGCACCGAGACCGGCGTGCACCGCCTGGTGCGCAAGTCGCCATTTGATTCCGGTAACCGGCGCCACACGTCGTTCGCATCCGTTTTCGTGTCGCCGGTGATCGACGACGAGATACAGATCGACGTCAATCCGGCCGACCTCGAGATGGACACCTATCGCGCCAGCGGCGCCGGCGGCCAGCACGTCAACAAGACCGATTCGGCGGTACGCTTGCGGCACTTGCCGAGCGGCATTGTCGTCGCCTGCCAGGGCGAACGCAGCCAGCACAAGAATCGCTCGACCGCGATGAAGATGCTGAAGGCCAAGCTCTACGAACTCGAGGTCAACAAGCGCAATGCCGCGGCCCGCGTGCTCGAGGACCAGAAGACCGACGTCGGCTGGGGCCACCAGATCCGCTCCTATGTGCTCGATCAGTCGCGCATCAAGGACCTCCGCACTGGCCATGAGACCGGCAATCCGGCGGCGGTGCTGGATGGCGGGCTCGACCCGTTCATGGAGGCGAGCCTCAAGCAGGGCCTGTAAGCTCGGGAAATGACCACCAAGGAATCACCGTCGGGAGCGGACGAGAATGCTCTGATCGCGGAGCGCCGCGCGAAGCTTCTGCGCCTGCGCGATGCGGGCGTGGCATTCCCGAACGATTTCCGGCGCGATGCGCTGGCGGCCGATCTGCACGCGACCTGCGGCGGGCGCAGCGACGAATCGCTGACCGCCAACCCGGTCCGGGTGCGCGTGGCGGGCCGGATGATGTTCAAGCGCGTGATGGGCAAGGCGTCGTTCGCGAAGCTGCAGGATGCGAGCGGACAGATCCAGGTTTACCTGCAGGCGGAAGCGCTCGCTGGCGCCTACCAGGACTTCAAGGGCTGGGATGTCGGCGACATCGTCGCCGCAACCGGCGTGCTGATGCGCACGCGCGCCGGCGAACTGTCGGTGCGCGCCGAATCGGTCCGGCTGCTGGTCAAGGCGCTGCGTCCGCTGCCGGACAAGTGGCACGGTCTCGCCGACACCGAGACCCGCTATCGCCAGCGCTACGTGGACCTGATCGTCAACCAGCCGGCGCGGGAAACCTTTCTGACGCGCACGCGCATCGTGCGCTACCTGCGCGATTTCCTCGATGCCCTGGGTTTTCTCGAGGTCGAGACGCCGATGATGCAGCCGATCCCGGGTGGCGCGGTCGCGCGGCCATTCGTCACGCATCACAACGCGCTCGGCCAGAACATGTACCTGCGCGTCGCACCGGAGCTTTACCTGAAACGCCTGGTGGTCGGCGGCTTCGAACGCGTTTACGAAATCAACCGGAATTTTCGCAACGAAGGACTCTCGACGCAGCACAATCCGGAATTCACGATGCTCGAGCTGTATCAGGCCTATGCCGACTACCAGGACTTCATGGGCCTGGTCGAGCGCATGATGCAGGGCCTCTGCGACGCGATCGCCGGCACGCGAGAGATCAGCTATCAGGGCCGCAAGATCAGTTTCGGCGGTCCGTTTGCGCGGGTGTCGGTCGAGCAGGCACTGCTCGAACACAACCCGGGCTTCGAGCGCGCGCGGCTGCGCGATGTGGCGTATCTGCAGCAACTTTGTCGCGCGCAGGGTGTGCAGCCCGGCACGGCGGATGGCGCGGGCAAGCTGCAGATGGACCTGTTCGAGAAGACCTGCGAGCAGCGCATGCTGCAGCCGACCTTCGTGCATTCCTATCCGACCGAGATCTCGCCGCTTTCGCGCCGGCGCGATTCCGATCCATTCGTCACTGACCGCTTCGAATTCTTTGTCGATGGACGCGAGCTCGCCAACGGATTCTCGGAATTGAATGATCCGGAGGACCAGGCCCAGCGTTTTCGCGAGCAGGTGCTGCGCAAGCAGGCCGGCGACGTCGAAGCGATGTACTACGACGCCGATTACATCCGCGCGCTTGAATACGGCATGCCGCCGGCCGCGGGTCTGGGTGTCGGAGTGGACCGGCTGGTGATGCTGTTGACCGATGCGCCGAGCATCCGCGACGTGCTGCTGTTCCCGCAGATGCGGCAGGAACAGGACTAGCGGCGCGGCCCGCCGCGCCCGGCGCATTCATTCGTCCAGTTCACCCGTCGGCGCCGGTATCGAATAGGGCAGTTCAGCGGGAATGAACTCCGAGCCTCCGGGTCTGGCTCCCAGCAGTTCGCCGCAGAATCTCAATTCGACGACCGCCAGGCAGTGGGTTGCCGATTCATCCGTAGCGGCCGTGACCACCTGCGCGGCAAGCGTCTCGCCGCTGAACAGGGCGTGCCCGGGCCCGAGCGCGGCTTGCGGCGGACCGGCATAGCGCAGCATGCGACGCTTGATGCGACCCAGATGCTGCGCCCGCGCGACGATCTCCTGGCCGACATAGCAGCCTTTGCTGAAACTGACGGCCCCCAGCAGGTCGAGATTCAGCATCTGCGGCAGCCACGAGGCCACAGTTTCCGGCTGAATCAATGGTTCGCCGTCGGCGATGCTCGCGCGTTGCCAATCATCGGCGCTACCGCGCGGCACTGCGGCGAGCGCCGCATTGAGCGCGGCGGGCGAACCGGTCAGGAGCATACGGCGCGGGCTGGCGACCAGCAGCGTGCATCCGGCTGCAGCATCGGCGCGGGACCCGTGCGAATCGGGTTCGGCGTCCAGTAGTCCTGCCACCGAAACCTCGTCACTGCAGTCCTTGAAACGGACCGCGGCGCGCAGCACGTAGTTGGAAAGACTGGCAATCAGCGTGGCTGCCAGCTTGCGGTGCAGCACCAGCTGCACGGCATCGGCTGCGGCCGCAAGCCGCATGGTCGCCAGCACGCGCCCCTGGCGGTTGCAAGTGGCAGCGAGCATGCCGGGATGTCGATCGAGGCCCAGCAAATCGTTGGTCAGCTGACCCTGCAGGAAAGTACGGGCATCGCGTCCGGTAACCGCGACCACCGAATGCGCGTCAAGCAGCGTCCAACGGGTCAGCGCCATCGCGCCATCGTAGCGCAGCACATCTGGTCGAAGACGCGGCAATTGGACATGGGAAGGCAGGACCCCTTCTGGCAGAATGGCTTGGCGATGCAAGACCCTGCGCCAGCAAACCGGCCGGCATCATCCGATACCTCGCCCAACGAGCCGGTACGGCTGGCTGGGACGCGCCCGGTGGAACGCGGCGGCAGGCCGGGACCCGATCCGACGCGTTACGGCGACTGGGAGAAAGCCGGCCGCTGCATCGATTTCTGAGGCGTATCCAGCTTGACCCACGACGCCCGACCATTGTCGCCGCACTTGCAGGTGTATCGCCTGGCGCTGACCACGGTGCTTTCCGGCCTGCACCGGATCACCGGCCTGCTGCTCAGCATTTGCAGCCTGTTGCTGGTCGGTTGGCTGGTCGCGACGGCCTGTGGTTCCGGCGCCTACGCTATTGCAACGCGCTTTTTCGCGAGCTGGCCGCTGCGGTTGGTGCTGGCCGGCGTGCTGGCGATCTTCTGGTATCACCTGTTCAACGGCCTGCGCCACCTGGCATGGGATGCCGGGTTCGGCTTCGAGTTGCGCACAGCGCGGTTGAGCGGTGCGCTCGCGGTACTGTCTGCGGCACTCGCGTTCGGCGCGACACTCGTGCTGACGCCCGCCGGGCGTTGGTTGTTGGGCGCGTCATGAGCGGTCGCGGCGGCGGCGCGACGCGGCATTGGCGCAATCAGCGCATCAGCGCGCTCGCGCTGGTGCCGCTCGGCGTGTGGTTCCTGTTTTCGCTCCTGGCGTTGCCCGATCTCGGATATGCGGCGGTGACAGCCTGGCTCAGTGTGCCCTGGCAGGCAGGATTGATACTGCTGTTCGGGTGGTGTGCCTTGTGGCATTCGGCACAGGGCCTGCAGGTAGTGGTGGACGACTATGTTCCCGGTCGCCACCATGCGCGGGCGCGCTGGATGTCGCGGCTGATTCACGCGGCCGCTGGTGTGGCGCTCGCGTGGGCGATCTGGAAAATCGCGCTGGGAGGCGGCGCATGAGCGCTTATCCACTGGTCGATCATCGATTCGACGTCATCGTGGTCGGTGCCGGCGGCGCCGGACTTCGCGCCACCATGGGACTCGCCGAGGCGGGCCTCGCAACCGCCTGCGTCACCAAGGTGTTTCCAACCCGCAGTCACACGGTCGCAGCGCAGGGCGGCATCAGCGCGGCCCTCGGCAACATGGGCGAGGACGACTGGCGCTTTCATTTTTATGACACGGTGAAGGGCTCGGACTGGCTTGGCGACCAGGACGCCATCGAATTCATGTGCCGCGAGGCGCCGGCTGCCGTGATCGAACTCGAGCACTACGGGTTGCCGTTCTCGCGCACCGAGGATGGCCGCATCTACCAGCGACCGTTTGGCGGCATGACCACCAACTATGGCAAGGGCATCGCCCAGCGTACCTGCGCGGCCGCGGATCGCACCGGACACGCCATGTTGCACACGCTCTATCAGCAGAGCCTGCGGCACGAGGCGCAGTTCTTCGTCGAGTATTTCGCGATCGACCTGATCATGGAGCAAGGCGCCTGTCGTGGCGTGCTCGCGCTCGATATGACGACCGGCACGTTGCACCGGTTCCTGGCGCAGCAGACGATTCTCGCGACCGGCGGCTATGGTCGCGCCTATTTCTCCTGCACTTCGGCGCACACCTGTACTGGCGACGGCAATGGCATGGTGCTACGGGCCGGCCTGCCGCTGCAGGACATGGAATTCGTGCAGTTTCACCCGACCGGCGTCGCCGGTGCCGGTGTCCTCATCACCGAGGGCGTCCGTGGCGAGGGCGGCATCCTGCGCAACGGCGCGGGCGAGCGTTTCATGGAGCGCTATGCGCCGAACGCGAAGGACCTCGCTTCCCGGGACGTCGTCAGCCGCGCGATGACCATCGAGATCCGCGAGGGCCGCGGCGTCGGTCCGGCACGCGATCACCTGTTCCTGCACCTCGAGCACCTGGGTTCCGAGGTCATCCACAAGCGTCTTCCTGGCATCGTGGAAACGGCGCTGATCTTCGCCGGCGTGGACGTGGCGCGCGCGCCGATCCCGGTGCTGCCGACGGTTCACTACAACATGGGCGGCATTCCCTGCAATGTGCAGGGTGAAGTCGTGACCCGGGCCCCAGGCGGCGGCGCTAGCGTCGTGCCTGGATTGATGGCGATCGGCGAGGCGGCCTGCGTTTCGGTGCACGGCGCCAACCGGCTGGGTTCCAATTCGCTGCTCGACCTGGTGGTGTTCGGCCGCGAGGCGGCGGCGCACTGCGCCAGAACGCTGCGCGCGGGGGCTGCTGTGCAGACCCCCGCGGCGTCTGCTAACGAAGCATCGCTGGCCCGCTTTGATCGCATCCGACATGCCCATGGCAGCCGCCCGACGGCGTCGCTGCGCGAGGAGATGCAGCGCGGGATGCAGCGGGACGCTGCCGTGTTCCGCACCGCGGCCAGCCTCGGCGAAGGCTGCCAGGCGATTCACCGCGCATTCGACTCGCTCTCAGACCTGCGGATCAGCGACCGCTCGCTGGTCTTCAACACCGACTTTATTGAAGCGCTCGAACTCGATAACTTGATGCGCCAGTCGCTGGCGACGATTCATTCCGCAAGCAACCGTACCGAGAGCCGCGGGGCGCACGCGCGTGAGGACTTCCCAGCACGTGACGACGTGAATTGGCTCAAGCACACGCTGGCCTGGGTGGATGATGGCGGCGTGGTGCGCTTTGACTACCGCCCGGTGCAGTTGCAGACCCGCACCGGTGAAGTGGCTACGATTCCACCGCAAGCGCGGACCTACTAGGGAACCTCTGCACAGGT